>JBBQCR010000151.1:0-7748 GCA_038318935.1 Phycisphaerales bacterium | reverse complement strand
ATCGATGGCCGGCGCGAGTGTCCTGCGCAGGGCCTGATGAGCGTCCTCGATGCGGACGATCGGCGCCGCCGCAAGTCGCAAACGTGCAGCCGAATCAAGAGCGTCGTCGATCGAGCCTTGCGAGGAATATCGCGACGGAAGAAGGACGCCGGTGACGCGCTCGCCGCCGATCGCGGCAGTCGCCAGCGCCGCTACCACCGCCGAATCAATCCCGCCGGACAGTCCAAGGAGCGCCGTGCGATGACCGGTCTTGCCGAGATAGTCGCGAATACCTGCAACGAGAGCGGCGAATGTTTCGGCATGGATGTCAGCCGCGACATCGGGGCACGCGGTGGCATGCTCTAGGTCAATCGTCCGACCCTCCGCCCGAAACGGCGCAAGGAGGCCGATCGTCGCGCCACTACGGTCAAGGACACGCGAGCGACCGTCAAAGACGAGATCGTCGTTGCCTCCAGCCTGATTCACGGCGATGATCCCCAGGCCTTTCTTGGCCAAGCCGAAGAGTCGGGCGTGATGCCGAGCGTCCTTGCCGACGACGAAGGGCGACGCCGAGAGCACTGCGAGGGTCGTCGCACCGCGAAGGAGGGCGTCGACGACCGGATCGTTCGTGTACCGGCGACCGCTGCCCGCATCGTCGGAGCGCCACAGATCCTCGCAGACGAGAACGCCGATCCGCTCTTGGGCGATGTCGAAGACCAGCGTTTCGCCACCCGGCGTGAAGTAACGGTCTTCGTCGAAGACGTCGTAGGTCGGCAGCAGGCGCTTGGCGTAGATCGCTTCGACGCGTCCATTGCGACAGAGTGCGACGCTGTTTCGCGTGGGCCGCGGACCGCGCGGGCACGGCTCGAGAAATCCGACCAGGGCCGCCACGCCGGTGCATGCTCCCGCGATCCGCTCGACCGCCGCCAGTGATCGTTCCGCGAATCCGCTGCGAAGGACCAGATCGCGCGGCGGATACCCGACCACCGCGAGTTCGGAGGTCACCACTAGATCAGCGCGTTCGGCCACGGCTTGGGCGATGGCCGCCAAGATCGCGTTGGTGTTGCCATCGATGTCACCAACCACGGGATTGAGCTGAGCGAGGTGGACGCGCACGGGAGTTGGCGGAGGATAGCGGGACGCTTACCGAGCGAGGCGAACGCAGAGGCTGCCGATGGCCGCGGCGCCGACCGCGATCGCCAGACCAAGCGACATGGTGAGCACGGCCATGCCGAAAGGGGCGAACTGGCCGAGTTCGGCTGTGAGCACCCCGAAGCCCGAGAACGTGGTGAAACCACCGCAAAAACCAGTGATCGCAAACGCCGCGAGGCTGAGCCTGCCGCGATCAACCTGTGGTGTGCGATGGACTGCCTCCCAGAGCATGCCCGCGAGGAGACTCCCGAACAGATTGATCGCGGTCATCACCATCCAACCGGCCGAGACTGCCCCGAGCGACATCCCGAGGGCGACGCGAGCGACCGAGCCGAGCCCGCCTCCAAGGGCGACCAGCAGCCACGGCGGCGTTGCGGCTACGAGCGATGCGACGAACGTGACGAGGGTCGACTTCACGCGTGCCATCCTCCCGCCATCGCCCGACCGAGGGCGATGCCGATGAGCGCTGCCGGGGCCGCGAAGACGATCGAGAGTGCGGTTTCGATGAATACCCTTCGGCGCGCCGAACGATCGGCGACCGCGCACTCCAGCGACACGGCGCTGAAGGTGGTGTAGCCGCCGAGCACACCACCGATCAGAAAGAGACGCCCTCGACCTCCATCAGGAATCGCCCCGACCACCAAGCCGGCGATGAGACAGCCCAGTAGGTTGAGGGCCATCAGGGCAACGGAGGCACGAACTCCGAAACGCGTTGCGACGCGCAGCGTGAAGTACCGAAGCGCGCTCCCGAGCGCACCACCGACGAAGACGAGTATCGCGTCCGAAAACGACAGCACCGCCCGCATTTTACTGCGGGCGGCACTCTCGGTGGACTCCCTTTGCAGGGAGGGTTCCTCTCAATTCGTGCGACCGACGTCGCGACACGTCGTCAGACGACGGCGTGGACGCCTTCGATCGATTCGATGACCTGACGCACGCTGAATGGCTTGCGAAGGATCGAGTCGAAGCCGCGGCCCAGAAGCTGCGTGGCCTGTCCGTCGGTGAGCTTGCCGCTCATGCCGATGATGCGGGTGATCTGAAGATCCTCGTTGGAGCGGACCATCGCGGTGAGCGAACTGGCTTCGTTCTCGCCCAGGTGCACGTCGAGCAACATCACGTGCGGACGAAAACGTTCGCACTCGACGCCGGCCGCGAACGCGGTGGCGACGACGCGAACGTCGTAATTGGTCTGTTCGTTCAGCACACGCTTCAGCGTCTCGCCGACCTCGCGGTCACCGTCGACGACCAGCACCCGAGGATTGCCGGACATCAGTCCGTCCATCGGGATGTTGTGCTTGCGCATGAATGCCAGCAGATTCGAAACGGGAATGCGGCGGTCCTTGGAGCCCGGAATCCGGTAGCCCTTCAGTTGCCCCGAATCGAACCACTTGCTCACGGTCCGACTGGCGACGTTACAAATTTTCGCCACCTCCCCCGTGGTGAGGACGTCCTTGTCGGACAGGAAGGGTTGCTCTCGCATGGACTTCGATCCTTCTTCGCCCCCCCAATTGATCCTTCTCGAGGGCTGGGGGCCCCCCGGCGTTGCCCCCGCGTCGGCTCCATGCCGGGCGTGACCTCGCGTCGAACCACGAATCGGCGGTTTGCAACCGCGAGTTCATGTCCGCCGTCGAAAAGAATGATTGGAAGAGCAACGCGGGGCGTTATCACCCATCGAGCGCTATCGCGAAGCTCGATCATCGAACGAGCGTGATCGCCGCTGCCCCAAGCGCGCCGATCGCACCGACGCTCGCGGCGACCGCCCAGGGGCGCTGCATCTTGAGATAGTCGCCAGCGGCGAATCGCCACCAGAGCGTGAGTAGGCATCCGACAATGGCGAACGAGCACCAGTCGGTCCAGATGTACTCGAACTCCCAAGCAAACCGCCCCACCGCGGCAAGCGACATCCGTAACGGAACGGCGATCGCCGTTGCAGCGATCGCGAGGTAGACCGAGCAGCGGACGACATGCAGCCATCGCACCTTCGCCCGACGTCGGGCGATCGGCAGAACAAGAAATGCCAAGACCGAGAGGAACGCTGCGAGAAGTGCATGGACGACGGTGCGGCTGCTGTGCAATCGAAGGACGTCGCGCCACACTTGCTTTGGAGACGCGATCGTGAGCGACCCACCCTGCAACGATTGAATCGGAGCATGCACGATCTTTGGCGGACCCGGCGGCAGGTTGGGATCTGAAGCGGCCGCCTGCATCCACGCCGGATCGAGCGTCGTTCGCGTTGCTCCCACTGCGACCCATTGGTTCGACCATGGCGTCATCGCGATGCGCAGAGGACCACTGAGGAGTTGAGCGAACGTCGGGGAATCTGCTGTTTCGGTGAAGAGCACCGGGCTTCCGTTCGCCGCCGTAAAGCTGAGGTTGACGAGGCGCGTCAGAGGGACTCCGAGGGCCTGAGCCTGCCGCGACCACGCGACAGTCCCCACGATCCACGCAAGCGACGCGAACACAAGTGCGACGGCGACTATCGCGAGGAGCGTCAGCCGTACCGATCGAACAGGATGCTCCATGCGCACAACGCGCCAGAGCGTCCGTGGCGCGAGTGTCATCACGATGGTGAGCGGCAGCGCGAGCGGCAATCGACGCCATCGCGCATGCTCCCACATCCAGCGCGGAAGCGTTCGCTCTACGAGCATGTAGTAGGACCAGTCGATCGGCAGCCCACACTCGCTGCACTCGGAACGCAATGGCCACGCTGCGCCGTCGGCTGGGAAACGTCCGCGCTGATCGTGACCGCAGCGCGGACAATGCACCTGAAGCTCAATGTCGTCGGCCATCGCGGACCTCAGGCTATCGCTGTGTGCTCATTCCGAAACGTTTCACCCGTGACTCTTCGACAGAATGCGAAAGCCGTTGGCCTCAAGCGAACGATGCAGAGCCCGCGTGTGATCGACATCGCGGACTTCGGCGATGCAGTCGACCTGCACCGTCGAGACGTCCGGTCCGCCGAAGGCTCGTTCGTGCTGGATCTGCTTGATGCTGGCGCCGGCGTCGGCGACGACCCGCGTGAACGCCGCGAGTCCGCCTGGCCTGTCGCGAATGACGGCCGTAAATCGCGTCAGTCGTCCGTCGAGGGCCAGACCGTGGTCGATGACCCGCGACAGCACCGTCGGATCGATGTTCCCGCCGCAAAGACACAAGACGACGCGCTTTCCCTTGAGGTCGCCGAGTTGACCAGTGAGAAACGGAGCGAGACTGGTCGCACCGCCGCCTTCGACGACGCCCTTTTCGAGTTCGAGCAAGCGCAGGATCGCCAGGGAAATCTCTTCTTCGTCGACGGTCACTACCCGATCGACCTTGTCACGCGCGATCGCGAACGCCCGGTCACCGACTTCGGGAACGGCAAGACCATCGGCAAGCGTCGGCGTCGTCTGCACGCGCACCGGATGTCCAACCTTCAGGGCCTCGGAGAAACTCGGACAACGACGCGGTTCGACGCCGATGATCTCGGTGTGCGGAGACAGTCGCTTCACCGCAATGGAGATGCCGGCGATCAGTCCACCGCCACCGATCGGGACGATGATCGCGTCAGGATGCGGTACCTGATCGAGAATCTCGATTCCCATCGTGCCCTGACCGGCGATGATCGCCGCGTCGTTGAAGCCGTGGATGTAGGTGAGACCTTCGCTGGCGACGAGTTCATCGCCACGCACCTTCGCTTCGGCAATGTTCTCGCCGTGCAGAATGACCCGGGCCCCGAGGCGTTCGCATTTGGTGCGCTTGACGAGTGGCGCGAACGTCGGCATCACGACCGTGATCGGAATGCCGAGTTGCTTGCCGTGGAACGCGAGCGCGAGAGCGTGATTGCCGGCGCTCGCCGCGACCACGCCGCGGCGGCGCCGCTCGTCGTCCAGGAGCAGCAGCGCGTTTCGTGCTCCACGCTCCTTGAAGGAACCGGTGCGCTGCTGAAACTCCAGCTTGCTGAAGATCTCGCAGCCAGTGAGCGCAGAAAGATCCAACGACTCGCGACACCCTGTGACGAAGACCCCGTCGGCGATGCGTCGTTGGGCCGCGACAATGTCGTCGAAGGTCACGCTGTGAGTGAGGTCATCGGATCGCAGAGTCGTAGTCACGGTGGCGCTGCCCTCACTTGGTCTTGAGCCAACGTTCGACGTAGTGGATGTCGTGCGTTGCGTCTACAAAGTCAGCATGCTCCATCAACTTCAGATGGAGCGGAATGGTCGTGCGGATCGGGCCGATCTTCATTTCGGTCAAGGCAATCTTCATCCGCTCGATGGCGACCTCGCGGGTCTTGCCGTGCACGATGAGCTTGCCGATCATCGAGTCGTAATTGGGCGGAATGCGATAGCCAGGACGGACGTGGCTGTCCCAGCGCACACCCGGTCCACCCGGTGCGACGAAGGTCTCGATGAGCCCCGCTTGCGGCATGAAGTTGCGATCGGGATCTTCCGCGTTGATGCGGACCTCGATCGCGTGACCGTTCTGGCGCACCTCGTCCTGCTTGACCGACAGTTTCTCACCCGACGCGACGCGGATCGTCTCGCACACGATGTCCATGCCGGTGATCATCTCGGTGACCGGATGTTCCACCTGCACGCGGGTGTTGACTTCCAGCATGTAGAAGTTCTGCTGGCGATCCATGAGGAATTCGACCGTTGCGGCACCGGAGTAGCCAGCCCGGCGAATGAGCTCCGCAGCCGATCGACAGACGGCGTCGCGCTTCTTCGGGTCGACACCAGGTGCAGTCGCCTCTTCGATCAGCTTCTGGTGTCGGCGCTGGCTCGAGCAGTCGCGCTCGAAGAGGTGCACGCTGTTGCCGTGCGAGTCGCCGATCGTCTGCACTTCGAAGTGTCGAGCGTTCTCAAGGAACTTCTCGAGAAACACGCTGCCGTTCCCGAACGCAGCCGCCGCTTCCTGGCGAGCGCTCTCAATGCCAGCCCGCAGTTCCGCTTCGTCGCGTGCCACGCGCATGCCGCGACCGCCACCGCCGGCCGAAGCCTTCACGATGACCGGATAGCCGATTTCTTCGGCGACCTTCACGGCTTCGTCGATGTCCTCGATCGCGCCTTCGGTGCCGGGAAAGATGGGAGTGCCGCTGGCCTTGGCCATGCGCTTGCAACTCACCTTGTCACCCAGAAGCGCCATCGCTTCGGGAGAGGGACCGATGAAGGTGATCTTGCAGTCTCGACACACTTCGTTGAAGTGAGCGTTCTCGGAGAGAAAGCCGTAGCCGGGATGGATGGCGTCGGCGCCTGTGATTTCAGCAGCAGCGATGATCCGCTCGATGCGCAGATAGCTCTGCGGCGACGGCCCCGGTCCGATGCACACCGTCTTGTCGGCGTACTCGAGCCACGGTCCGTCCTTGTCGGCGGTGGAGTACACGCAGACGGTCTCGACGCCGAGACTCTTCGCGGCGCGGATGATGCGGAGGGCGATCTCGCCGCGATTGGCGATGAGGATTCGAGAGAACATGAGAAGTCCGCAAGAGAGAGGCCGGGACGAGCGATCCACACACCAAGCGCTCTATCGCACTCAGTCGGGACGAATGCGGAACAGCGGCTGGCCGAACTCGACGGCAGTACCGTGCTTGACGAGTACCGCCTCGACGGTGCCGGACATCTCCGCCTTGATCTCGTTAAAGATCTTCATGGCTTCGATCAGGCAGACAATGGTGTCGGCGTTGACTTTGGAACCGACCTGCACAAAGACCGGCTTGCCCGGCCCAGGCATGGTGTAGAAGGTTCCGACCATCGGGCTCTCGATGGGCTTGGTCCCGTCGTTGCCTCCGCCGGCGGGGGCCGGCGCCGCTGCGGCCGGGGCGAGGGCAGCGGGTGCCGGAGCCTGGGTCGTTGGCACCGCTGGAGCCGCGTGTTGGAACACCTGCTGTGGTGCCATCACGATCGGTGCGGCGTTGGGATTGGGGCGCTTGATCGTGACCTGCTCCTGCTCGTCGCGAACGTCCAGTTCCGTGAGGTCGTTGGTGACCATCAGGCGAACGAGTTCCTTGAGCTTGCGGATGTCGATCATGGAAGTTGGGATCCGAAAGAACGGAGGGTCTTGGACGCCGAGCGGCACTCACTCGGCCCCATCCACCCCGACGGAGTGTCACACGCGACCGCGGGTACCCACGCTGGTCCCCTCACAGGCCAATGCAAGGGGGGAAGTGTACAGGATCGCCAAGGTTGGTTGGCGATCGAGCCAGTTTCCCGTGCGAAGTCGGCGGACGGGCCCGTTCGGCTTACCTGTCCCGTTCCTCTTATCTATCCCGTTCCTCTGGCGACCGGTCGGTCAACGGCTTCCCCAGTACCTCGCCAATCAGGAAGGCGTTCCGGAAGGTCTGGCGATCAAAGAACGTCTGGCGGAGCGTTCGGGCCATCGGCGACAGCAGCAGTTCCGGATCGCGCTTTGGCTCGCGAACCGCTCGCGCGGCAACTCCGCGAGCTTGCCGGGCTCGGCTGCTGGCAACCCGAGCAGCCATCCGGGCCTTGCCCTCGGCCTGTCGCTTGATCTGGTCTGCCTTGCGGGCGGCTTTTCGTGCTTGCAGTTCCGGGGAGGCGCCACGCCGACTGATCCCGGAACTGACACGGCCGCGCGACGCAATGGTCGGATCGTCGACCATCTCGATCCGGGCGATCGGACTCTGT
>JBBQCR010000150.1:0-7857 GCA_038318935.1 Phycisphaerales bacterium | reverse complement strand
TACCTCGTTCGGCTCGCTGCGGTGAGTCGCGGGAATTGTCATCCTGCGGCAACCGGTCACCGCCCTGCGGCGACCGGTCGCTGGCGGGCGAATGCCCTGCGAACCAGTCCCGCGCACAAATGGGTCATCGAGATGCCCCGGTGGCGGGCGGCCTTGGGGAGCAGCGAGTGACTCGTCATACCGGGCATGGTGTTGATCTCGAGGAACCACGGTCCGCGTTCGTCCACCAGGAAATCTGCCCGGGCCAGATCCCGGCATCCGATGCGATCCCAGGCCGTTCGGGTGAATCGACGGACCGCCTCGGTGACCCCCGCTGGAAGCACCGGGTCGAGGATGTACTGGGTGTCGTCCCGGTCGTACTTGGCTTGGTAGTCGTAGTACTCGACCGCTGGAATGATTTCGATGATCGGCAGCACGTCACCGTCGACGATGCCGACGGTGATCTCCCGCCCTTTGATGAATGACTCTGCGAGCACCCGCTTTCCCATCGCGAACAGGGCTTGGGCGGAACGTTCGGCTTCGGCGATCGTCTGACAGATCGTCAGACCGATCGACGAGCCTTCGTTCGCGGGCTTGATCACCAACGGCGGATCGAGGTCGATGGCATCTCCCCGGCGCAGTTCGCGGCTTCGCGGCGTCGGCACGCCTTCGCCGCTGACGAGGGCCTTGGTCGCCACCTTGTCCATCGCCAGGGCCGCCGCCTTGGGCCGCGAGCCGACGTAGGCGACGCCCGCTGCCTCGAGGATTTCCTGCATCGGACCGCCCTCGCCAAAGGGGCCATGCAACACCGGGAAGACGACATCTGGTCGTTGGGCCAGCAGTTCGTTCGCCGTCGGCGTGTCGACGATCATCGGAATGACCTCAAGCCCCGGGTCCTCGGCAAGTGCTGCGGCGACCTGTTCACCGCTCATCAGGCTCACCGCACGCTCTGCATCGGGACCGCCCATCAGGACCACCGTCCGAATGCGCTCACTCATGACATCACCTCAGCGGCCGATCGGGACCGGGACCAGAATGCGACTTCGGTATGCAACTCGATGCCGTGCATCGCACGAACGCGTTCCTTGATGGTCTTGACGAGTGCGACGACATCCGCGGCCCGAGTCCCGGGCTGCACCGTGACGAAGTTACCGTGCCGCAGCGAGACCTCCGCGCCGCCTGTCGAAGCGCCCTTGAGGCCGGCGAGGTCCACTAGCTTTCCCGCGCTGATCCGTTCGCCCGTCGCCGGATCGATTGGGTTCTTGAACATGCAACCGGCGGAGTGATCGGCCAGTGGTTGGGTGCTCTTCTTGTAGGCGAAGATGTCCTTGACGCGATCGCGCAGAGCGATTGGGTCGGTCTCCTGAAGGTGGAACGCAGCCCACAGAATGATGGGATCGGGAATGTTCGTTTCGCGATAGCCGAAGCGCAACTCGCTTGCGGGATAGACCCGAACGTCGCCGCTCTCGCTCAGGCAGCCGACGCTGTGCACGCTGTCGCCGATCGCGCCGTACGCGCCGCCGGCATTCATGCGGATCGCGCCGCCCACGGAGGCGGGAATCCCCGCCATCTGCGACAACCCGTCCAGTCCGCGACGCACCGTGTCGTTGAGGATCTTGGCGAGATCGGCGCCGGCACCCACGCGCATCGCCTCGACTTCGCCTTTGGCGTTGTAGCGCTGCTCGGTGAAGCAGGGCTGGTCGAGCTTCAAGACGATGCCATCCACGCCTTCGTCGGCGACGAGAAGATTCGCACCACTGCCCAGGACCCGCACCGGGATCGACTCGCGCTTCGCTCGTTTCACGAGCAGTACGAGCGCGTCCATCGATCGAGGGCGCACCAGAAAGTCTGCCGGTCCGCCGATGCCATACCACGTCAATGCTCCCAGCGGCGCATCGGTCGTGACGTCGACGTCGAGGTCGGCGAAAAGGCTGCTTGGGCGTGCGGAAGTCGACACGACGGTCGGGCTCATGAGAACAGGTCGATCAAGCGTGAGTGGATTCGGCGCTGGCGACAGCGCCTTCGCGAGAGCCCGCGCCACCGAGGCCGCGGCGCAGGTACGCAAACGCTACCTCATTCACCGGACCCGCTCCCATGACAACCACCAGATCTCCCGGACGGCACATGCCCTCCAGATGTTGGACGATCGCCTCAAAGGGATACAGGTGCATCGCCGCCACTCCTCGCTGGAGGAGCCGATCCACCAAATCGACCGACGAGACCTTGGTCTTCTCGACCTCGCTGTCACGGACGAAGTAGATGTGCGGCACGATCACCATGTCGGCCGACTCGAAGCTTGACGCGAACTGGTCAAGGAGGAAGCGGGTGCGACTGTGCTGGTGGGGCTGGAAGACGCAGATGAGCCGCTTGGGATTTTCGAAGCTGCGAAGGGCGTGAAGGGTCTTCTCGCATTCGGTCGGGTGATGGCCGTAGTCGTCGTACACCGTGACCTCGCCGACGCCGTCGGGCCCGCTGACCCGCCGGGTACCGAGCTTCTGCATGCGTCGATCGACACCCCGGAAGGTCGCGAGCGCCGCCGAGATGTCTTCCCATTCCGCCCCGAGCCAGTGGGCGATGATCGCCGCGGCGCAGGAGTTCATGGCCATATGGTCGCCGTGTTGGGCGAGATCCCATTGGGCGAGCCAGACGCCATCGCTCAGAAGTCCGACGCGTCCGGCCTTGGCGTCGAAGACCACCTGATAGGTCGCTTGCGACGAGTAACCAAAGGTCGCCACCTCGCACGCAAGTCCCGATGCGATCTCTCGGCGGTGCCCGCCTTCGTAGGCGATGAGCAGCTTGCCGCCGTCGGCGGCCGCCGGTAGAAGTTCGGCGAAGTCGTGGAAGCTTTTCACGATCTCGTCAAGCGAACCGTAACAGTCGAGATGGTCTTCCTCGACGTTGTTCACCAGCGCAATCGTCGGTCGGTGGTGGTGGAAGGAGCGATTGAACTCGCAGGCTTCGCAGACCAGGATTCCAGGTTTGTTGCGCTGCGAGCCCTGCGGGATCGAGAGCGAGCCAGTTCGGGTTCCGCCGCCGAGTTGAGGAACGGTCGCGCCGACGATCACCGAAGGATCGAGTCCGGCTTCGATAAGGACATGAGCGAGCATCGCTGTCGTCGTGCTCTTTCCATGCGTGCCGGCAATGGAGACCGCAGTTCGACCGAGTTGTGCGCGACCGAGTGCCTCGGCATAGGTGATGACTTCGATCCCGCGTGACTCGGCGGCGAGGTACTCGGGATGATCGGGTTTGATGGCGGCGCTGGCCACCACCAGATCGCACTGGCTTGGTGGTACCGAGCAACCGATCGACACCGGGATCCCGCTCGTGCACAGAGCGTCGGTGAGTTCGCTGCGGCTCTGGTCCGATCCGGAGCAGACCGCGCCGCGGGTCGAGAGCATCCGCGCCAGACCCGACATGCCGGAGCCGCCAATCCCGATGAAGTAGATGTGCTTGCCCGAGAAGATCGGATCAACCTGCATGGGTCGAAGCTCCACGGGCGTCTCTTCCGACGTGCCGTTGGGGCTGTCGGGGCGGTGCTGGGACTGCCCGGTCGAATCGACGGGGGCGTGAGAAACGGTCTTCATCGGGTTGGACACGGCCCGAGTGTATCGACGCAGATTTGAGCGCAGCGTGAACGATCACCACACTGTTTCCTGTCCCGCCGAGCGACTCCGATCCACCGCAACGACAACGGGGTTCCGGGCGACGATCGTCGTCGCACGGAACCCCGCTCGCTGGGCGCAGTCTGAGCGTGATCCGAGGATCAGCCGATCTTACGGACCTTGAAGTTCTGACCGCCGATCGTCGCCTGGGCCATCAGCCCCTCCTCGCCGGTGATGAAGACCGCGACGCCGTTGACGTAGTTGACCGCAGCAGATCCGCCGCTGCGAGCCGCGACAGCCGATGCGTTGGCGGCGAACTCAAAGTTGCCGGCCTTGAAGCGATTGAGTTCGCTCTGGGTCTGGAAGAAAATGATCTGGCTAAACGTCTGTCCGCCGACCTGAGCCCCGATCGACCCGGCGGTCACCACGACGTAGTGCGTCGCAGCGCCGCCCTCGTAGAGAACGCCATCGCCGCGGCTAGCGCCAACGATGAAGCCGCCGGCGGCGACTCGCGGAAAGACCACGTAGCCGGCTGCGTTGTCAAAGAACCGCTGCAGCGTCGGATCGTTGGCCTTGAAGGTGCCGATCGTGGAGGCGGCGTTGGCCTCGAGTGAGGGACTGCGAACGGCCATCGCCTGTTCGGTCTGGAAGCTGTTGTCGTTGTCGCAACCGATGATGGTCAGGGGTGCGAGGGCGAGGACGAGCGTGTGCGCGAGTGCGCGATAGGTGACCGACATGAATGAACTCCGCTAGGAAGAGGAACACGATCTCGCGGCTGCGCAGAAACGCTGGCAGAGCGGATCGCTGGAACACTGGTGACCGCGAGCCTTGCAGACGCGGCGACCGTGGAAGATGAGAAGATGCGAGAGCAGACACCACGCTTCGCGCGGGAAGATCGCCATCAGGTCTCGTTCGATCTTCACCGGGTCATCGTGTTTGGTCAAACGCATGCGTCGCGAAAGTCGCATCACATGGGTATCGACGACGACTCCCACGGAGATACCGAAGGCGTTTCCCAGCACAACGTTCGCCGTCTTGCGAGCCACACCGCGAAGGGTCAGGAGTTCTTCCATCGTGTGCGGCACCTCGCCGCCGTATCGCTCGACGACGGCTTGCATGGCGGCGTATACGGATTTGGATTTCTGGCGAAAAAACCCGAGCGTTCGCACGAACGGTTCGATCGCCTCCGGGGACGCAGCCGCGTACGCAGTCGGAGTCGGAAACTGGCGAAAGAGGGCCGGAGTCGCCTTGTTCACGGCGACATCGGTGCATTGGGCGGAGAGGATCGTCGCGATCAGCAATTCGTGCGGCTTGGTCCAGTGCAGTTCGCAATGAGCGTTTGGATAGCGTTCCCGAAGGGCCTCAAGCAACTCGAGCGCACGAGATCGCTTGGCGGCCGTGACGCGTGGCAACGAGAACTCCGTAGTCTCGGACGGAACAAACACTTTCAGGGCAGTCATCGGGATCCGAGATAGCGATCGGAGTGCGGCGTGGTGCGCGGGGTCATCGTCCAAGCCGACAGCGCGATCGTGCCAAGCAAGAGAAAAGCAGTCGTTCGCAACAACGGATCTGCAATGCGATGGTCGCGCTCGAACGTCGCCTTGTGGAGGGCCGAACTCGCGGCATCCGAGCCCGAGATCGCTCCACGATAGTCACTCAATTCAGAACGCATTCGCGGCGCTAGCACAATCAGGTGGTAACCCGTACAGGCGATCGCCGCCACCAAGAGGAGTTGGCGAAGCAAGTTTGCTCGACCACGCGCTGGCCAACGCAGCGCACGTTGGGCGAGCATCGTCAAGACCAAGAGCGGCACCACGATCCACTGCAATGTTTCGTTGGCGTCAAAGATGCGCTGGGCGACAAAGCCAGCGAGATAGCGACCGCCCTCAGTTCCGGTCGCATCGAGCGCCGCCATGGACTCAAACGCAGGAACTGTGACGCCCAAGTCCCGCATCGTGGGTGGGAGTGTCCCGAACGCCGCCATTGCCGTGGACGCGGCCGCGACCAAGGAGGCGAACCACGCGATGAGCAGCATCCAGTAGAGAACGGCGACTATGCGGAGCACATGCAGATTGTCGCACGAACCCCCGACGTGTGCGCGAGGGTCCGACGCCTTACACTCGCTCGGTATGGCAGGCGACGCATCGTTCATCGATTCCAATGGCGGAGCCGCCGGCGATGCGCGACCACGCTGCTCCGCCACGCTCAGTGCCCTCGTCGAAGGTCCTCAGCCGGATCCGACGATGGCGTTGGAGACGTTGGCGCGCATGGGATTTCGAGCGGTGCAATGGCCCGGGACCACGCCATCGCTCCGCCCTCGAGACCTCGACAACTCGGCTCGGCGCGGTCTCCGTGGACAACTGCAACGGTTGGAGCTTGGCTGTTCCGGCGTCGATCTCTGGATCCCTCCCGGGCAGTTCCTGGACGCAACCAACATCGATCGGGCGGTCGCGGCGGTGGAGCAGGCGGTCCGGTTCGCTGCCGATCTGGCGATTCCCGGGACGGAGGCGGAGGAACGTCCCGTTGTGAGCGTATTGCTGCCGACCGAGGCCGAACGCATCGCATCGCCGACGATGGGAATGCAACTGATCGCAGCGATCGAGCATCTCGCGGTGATCGCGGAGCGCGAGGGTATCGCGATCGCAGATCACGCGATCGGGCGCATGGTGATTGCTGGCCTGCGGATCGGCGTCGATCCGGCGGCGGCATTGGCGACCTCGAAGGACCCCGCCGCGATGGTGTTGGCCGGCGGCAGCGGAGTGGCCACGGCGCGGCTGGTCGATCTCTTCCGCAGCGGACTCCGCGGTCCCATTCTCGAACCAGGCGAGTCGCGACTCGACGTCACCGCGTATCGCGTGGCCTTGGAACTCGTTGGCTACCGGCGCGAGGTGATCATCGACGCCCGTCAATGGCGGGATCCGATGGGCGGCCTGCGGAGTTCGCTCGAACGATGGGCAGGGCGTCCGATCGGCGCCCGTCCTTCGAACGGCGACCGGCCGGGTGTCGGCAACGGAAGGAGTCGCTGATGGCGATCGTCGGACATGGGATCGACCTCGTCGAGAACTCCCGTATCGCAGCGATGCTTGACCATCACGGCGATCGCTTCACCGAACGGTGCTTTACCGTGACCGAACGTTCGTACGCGGACCACGGTCAGCGACGTCGTGCCGAACGCTACGCGGTGCGGTTCGCTGCCAAGGAGGCTGTCCTCAAGGCGCTCGGCACCGGCTGGTCGGACGGGATCGCGTGGACCGACATGGAGATCCTGCGACTGCCAAGCGGCGAACCGCGCCTTCTGTTGACCGGCCGCGCGGCGGAGATTGCCCGCGGCATGGGAGTCACCCGTTGGTGGCTCAGCATGAGCCACACCGACAGTCACTCGATCGCGTCCGCCATCGCCTGGTCGGAGTGACGGCGTCGAGGGCGGCTGTCGCTCGAGGTCGCTTGGCTTAGGATGACAGTCCCGCATGCCGGTCAACCTGCTCAGCGACGAACGAGTCCTCTTCGAGAGCCAAGCACGCCATGGAGGCGTGGTGATCCTTTCGCGCCGATTGATGAGCGATCAGTTGACGCCCGTGCTGGCGTACCGACGTCTGGTTGCCGCCGATGCCCGGGCGGCGCCGAGCTTTCTGTTTGAGAGCGTCGAGCACGGCGTGAACGTGGGACGTCACTCGATTCTCGGCGCCCAGCCGACGATGGAAGTTGTGGCGAAGGAAGATCGCGTCGAAGTGCACGACCATCGCACCGGCGCTCGCTCCACCATCCTGCGGGCGGATCCGCTCGACGTGGTCCGAGGACTCGCCGCGAGTCATTGCTTGCCGCCGTGCGAGAGCCTCGCGGGGCTGCGTCTCCCGCAGTGCTTTCTCGGTGGTTGGGTGGGCTTCGCAGGGTACGACACGGTCCGTTCGCTCGAGCCGACCAAGCTGCCATTCGCCAACGCCCCGCGCGATGATCGTCATCTGCCCGATCTTCACTTCGGTCTCTATCGTCAGGTCGTCGTCTTCGACAATGCCACCAAGACGCTGCACGCGATCGTCAGCACGTCGATGGTGGAACATCGCGACACGGAGGCAGCCTGGAACTCGCTGCAAGAGGATCTCTCCTCGCTCGTCACGCGGCTGGAGGCGCATTCCGTTCCGCTGCCGGCCGGAACCATCGACATTGATCCGACGCGGATTCCCACCGCGCCGAACTCGCTCGTGACGCAGGCGCAGTTCGAAGCCGCAGTGCGGACCGCGCAGGCTTACATCGCCGCCGGCGATGCGTTCCAGATCGT
>JBBQCR010000149.1:0-7933 GCA_038318935.1 Phycisphaerales bacterium | reverse complement strand
ATAGCGTCCGGCATCGCGCGGAAGTCCTCCGTCCGGAGGTGGGACGCCGATGTCATGAAACTCGTGGTCGCTCAACGTCGGCCCGCTGTGGCAGTTGATGCATCCCGCCTTCCCGACAAACAGCTTGAAGCCGCGGAGTTCCGCTGGCGACAGCGGGTCGGTCGAGGCGGTGCCGTCGTCGTTCAAACCGGCGATGAAGCGATCGATGGCGGCCCCCCCGTCGTCGAGCTTCGATTCGTACGCCGCGATGGCCTTGCCGACGTTGGAGAAGATGCGATTGACCGTGTTGCGACTCGCTTCGGTGATCGCAAGCCAGGCGACGTTGAGTTCATCCTGCGGATCGTCAGGCACTGGCCGCGCCGCTGTCGGCAGGCTGAGTCCGCTGCGACGGGTCGCGTCGATCGTCGGGATCGGACCGAACACCATTTCGTATTCCCTGCGGAGTTGCGGATCGTCCGCCAAGAGCCGAACAATCGCGACTCGATTGCCGTTCATCTCGCTCGTGTTCTCGATCGGCTGCAATCCTTGCGACCACATGGAGTCGCTGCGACCGTCCCACGTGAACCAGCGACCGTGCACCGTGTTCAAGAGCGTTGGTGTGTTGCGGGTTCCAACGCCGGCAGCTTCCGCCACGTGCAGTCCGTCGGCGAACCAGCGGGCAGGATCGTGGCACGAGGCGCACGAGAACTTGCCCGAGCCTGAAAGTCGTGGGTCGTAGAAAAGGATCTGACCGAGCCACGCGGCGCGAGGCATGGTGCTCACGCGATTGGTCGGATCCTCGGGGGCCGGCGGCAACGGACCGAGCGTGCGCAGCACCCTGACCTCGTCGGCCGTCAACGCCACCGGCAACGGAATTGCGATCGTGACCTGTGGCTCCTGCGTTCGCCCGATGGATGCGGTCGGAGAACGCCGAGCGATGGTGACCGGATCGAAGGTGATCAGCAGCACCCCGACTGCAAGACCCAGGAGCGAGAGCGGCAACGCCAGTAGGTGCATGCGCCGCTCGCCGGGAGAGCGCTCGCCTGAGGGCTCCAAAGTCGAACGCGAACGAAGAGTCACTCGACCTCCACGGTCGTTTGCGCTCGCTCCAAGACGCCGTCGCGTGTCACATCGAAGGACAGCTCCCATCGACCAGGCATGTGAAAGAGCATGCCGACCACGCGATAGGTACCGGGTCCAGTCCGCTCGACCTTGGCACGCACGTTCATGCCATGTCCATGGTGCGGCATCTCGCCATCGACCTGCAGCGACTCGGGCGGCGCATCCAGCGGTACCGCGCACGCCGCGTCGGCAAAGAGTTGCACGACCATCGAGAAGAGATCAGAGACCGGGATCGGCTCAGGCTCCGTGGTCCAACGAACAGTGAATCCCTGATCGGCACTCACCAGCGTGTGCCACGTGATCGAGGCGGGAGCGACAGCGATCGGAACATCGCGCGGTGGTGCGGCGGCGGGCGCACGAGCGGGAGTCGCTGGCGTAGGACCGCCGGCAGGCGGCGGCGTGACGGACGATTCACAGGCGATGATCGTCGAAGCGAGGAGGATCACGAGCGGCGTCCAGCATGCAGCCGTCGACATCGTGTTCCTCGATCCTTCGGGCATTTGGTCGCATGGCATTTAGGAGGCGCCTCGCTGTCGCGGTCGAGTGTACGCCCTGCCCAAGCCAAAGGTCATCAACCACGAACCGTCGTTGCGAATGAGCTGGGCCCGGTGGTTGCCGCGATCGACGACGACAAACTTCGGTCCGACCCGTGAAGCGTCGCCGAACTCAGGATCCAAGCGCGCGACCCCGTGAGGCATCCAGAACTCTCCGTCGCTGATTCCCCGCTGACCGACGCTGTCGACCGGCGCGAGCGTGGCATCAAGTATCACGACGCGATCAGCTCCCGCATCGGTCACCGCGATCCGGTCCGCTGCCCCATCGACTGCAATGCTCGCGACGCCGTTGGGTCGCATAAACGTCTGGCCGTCGAGCTGCGAGCTGCGGGCGAGCACCTGCCCATCAGTCGCCAAGAGGACAACGTCACCGCGCTCAGGCAGCGTGGTGACGAACTTCGGCGTCGCTGGATCTCCGATGACCGCGAGCCCCATCGCCCCGCGCAATCCCGTTGCGACTGCTCGCTGCGGCGCCAGCGTGCGATCCATGGTCACCAGCAGGCCGTCGACGCTGTCGATTGCCCACCACAGGTCGCCGACTTCGACGATGCCGGTGATTTCCAGCGGCAGACCAGACCCATCCATGCCGCCCGCGGCCCGAGCCTTCGCGCTCCACGTGACCATGTCCCAGGAACGAACGAGCCGCGGCATGAACGCGTCAAGCTTCAGCGCTGCCGCCCGGTCGCGAGCCAACGCGAACATGGAGAGTCGACGATTGCCCGTATCGGCGACGATCACCCGTTGGCTCTGGGCATCGACCGCTACCGCGCTGACGCGACCGAACTTGGTGGTCCCTGTTCCCTGTCCACCGAAGGTCGCGATGCGGATCGGCGTCGAGGGACGAAGATCAAAGACGAAGACGCTCGACGACTCCGGCTCTTCGAGAATCAGGAGATCGCCATCGCTGGCGACCGCCCCGCCGAAGTGACTCTGCACTCCCTCGCGTGAAGGCATCGGCTGAGGAGCCACGCTCGGATCGGAGAGCACGAACCGCTGTAATCGCCGCTCCATTGGTTCGGCGACGATCGCGCTCCCACCATCGGGTGCGATCGCGATCGACGTCGGATAGTGGATCTTGCCTTCGCCTTCGCGCGGCACGACTGCATGCATCCCCCACTGCCCGACGAAGGCGCCGTCGAATGTATGGATCGCGATCCGATGGTTGAGTTGATCGGCAACGTAGAGACAGTCGCCGTTGATCGCCAGACCCGACGGCACGTTGAAGAGACCTGGGAAAGCGCCGCGCTCGCCGAAGCGAAGCATTCGCGCGCCGGTCGCGTCGTAGCGAAGGATCGCGTGCAGGTCCTCGTCGCTGACGAAGACCGAACCGTCCGGTGCCGCGACGATGCCACTTGGCCGTCGCAGTTCGCCGGAGACGCCGCCGCCGATGCGCCGCAGCTCCGCGAGGTCGGAGCCGTACACCACGACTTCACCGCCCCCGCGATCGGTGACCCAGAGTTCGTCCTGTCGCCAAGTCGCGCCAACCGGATCGCGCAAGCCGACTCCGGACATGCTGCGCCAGAGCGATCCGGCGCTGTCGAAGACCGCGATGCGGTCGGTGCTCACCAGCGCCAGTCGTCCATCGGCGGCAAACGCCACGGCACTCGGGGGCGGTTCGTGGGCTCCGATCGCAACCGTCCAGGGCAGCGTTTCGGAACCGCGGGCTCGATCAATGCGCAACCGTTCCGCACCATCGGAAGAGAGGATGCGGACGCGCCCCGCGTCACGCTCGAGGACCGCAATGCGGCCGTCCTCGGCGATGGCGACGGCGGTCGGGCGATCGAGGTCGCCGATCTCCCGCTCAAACTGTCCAAACACGCCGCACGGCGGCACGGTCGGCGCGACCGCGGGGAGCGTCAGGACCAGAACCGTACTGAGCGACAGAAGCATGCGAGCACGATAAGGGGTCAACGCTCTTCGTCAACCACCACGACTCGAGAACGCCCGTGCGTCCGAACTCTTCAGCGTGTGGCAGGAGCGAGTACCGTTCCCACGATGTCCCACGCGCGTGTCCCAACCGGTCCTCGCAGCGGCCGCGGGGTGCTGATCTTCGCTTCGATCGGAACGATGCTTCTCGTCGGGTTCGCGCTGCTGGGCGCGTTGCACCGCACCGACGCCCACGCGTCCGCCGATGGGCACGGATCGCCACCACCGCTCTGGCAACTCGGTTCGATTCCGTTCGCGTCGCTTCTGCTGTCGATCGCGATCCTGCCGCTGGTCCCCTCACTCGCAGGTTGGTGGCATCAGAATCGCAACAAGCTGCTGGTCTCTCTTCTAGCGTCAGCGGCGACGCTGACGTTTCTCGCCGTGCAAGGGAGCGACGAACGTGCTCTCTCCGCCGCCGCCGTAGGAGTCATCGGCGACTTCCTTCCGTTCATGTGCCTCTTGTTCGCACTCTACGTGGTGAGTGGCGGCATCGCGGTCGAGGGCGATCTGACGGCCCGGCCACGAACGACAACGGCGTTTCTGGCGTTCGGTGCCGTCATTGCCAGCGCCCTCGGCACCACCGGCGCAAGCATGCTCCTGATCCGGCCGCTGCTGACAACCACCCGTGGTCGCACGTACCGGGCACACACGGTGGTCTTCTTCATCTTCCTGGTGTCCAACATTGGAGGCACACTGCTTCCGATCGGCGATCCGCCGCTCTTCCTCGGATACCTGAAGGGCGTGCCGTTCATGTGGACGCTCACGCTCTGGAAGGAATGGGCGTTCGCGACCGTCACGCTCCTGATCGTGCACTGGATCATCGACAGCGTGCTCTGGCACCGAGAGCCAGTGGCCGTACGGGTACTGGAACCGATTCAGCGCACACCGCTGACTGTGACCGGATGGATGAACGTCCTGTGGCTCATCGGCATCGTGCTCACCGTCGCCCTCGTCGACCCCTCACGTCCATTGCCGCTCATCGGCACTCGCCCGATTCCATACCTCCGTGAAGTGATGCTCGTTGCTTTCGCGGGACTGAGCGTCCTGACAACGCCCGCGCATGCTCGGGCAGCGAATCGCTTCGCCTACGGGGCAATCCTCGAAGTCGCGGCGATCTTCCTCGGCATCTTTGTTGCGATGCAGGTGCCGTTGTCGGCTCTGCATGCCTACGGCGCGCAGCTTGGCGTCGTGAGTCCAGGGCAGTTCTTCTGGGTGACCGGAACCCTCTCGAGTTTCCTCGACAACGCGCCGACGTACGTTGTCTTCGTTGGTGCCGCGACGGCGCTCACACCTCCGCCGGGCACGGCGACCATCCTCTTACGCGGTGACATTCCGATCGCTGAGCCGCTGCTCGCGGCGATCTCCCTCGGTGCCGTGTTCATGGGGGCGAATACGTACATCGGCAATGCCCCCAACTTCATGGTGCGCAGCCTCGCTGAAGAGTCGGGTGTGCGGATGCCGAGCTTCTTCGGCTACATGCTCTGGTCGTGCGTGGTGCTGCTGCCGCTGTTCGCGGCGGTGCACTGGTTCTTCTTGCGTTGAGTGCCGCCCCTGCCGCGACGACGACAAAAGCGATTCGGTCACAATGGTCACAACACCGCGACCCCGGCCAGCCTTCGCTGTCGGGGTCGCAGTGCAGAGGAGAAATCGAAGCGGGATACGCCGCGACTCTTCGGTCAGTTCACATCAATCTTGATGCCGCTGGGGACCGCCACCTGGCGCGGTTGCGGGATCGTGACGGTCAGAACACCGTCCTTCAACTCAGCGGTCGTGCCTTCGCCCGTGACACCTTCGCTCAACCGCAGTGAGCGTTCCCAGTTCATGGTGCGCCGCTCGCGGCGATACCACTTCTTCGCGTTCGCGGCAGCCGTCGCCTCGTCCGCGCCCGAAGACTCCTGACGCACCACGGTGTTCGTGGCGGCGATCGTCAGCATCCCGTCCTTCACTTCAACGCTGATCTGGTCCTTGCGAAATCCCGGAACCGATGCAGTGATGACGAATCGTCCGTTCTCTTCGTGAATGTCGATCGGCAGTCGGCTCGCTGCCGTCTGCGGTTCGGTTGCAAGGTCGGTCCGAGACTGTTCCTGAGTTTGGGCCTGAGATTCGGACTCGCCCGAGGCCCGCGTTCCGCAACAACTCGCCGATGGCGATCGCATGGCACTGGCCATCATCGCTGCAACGGCGGAGTCCATCGGACGGAAGGCGATGCCACGGCGAAATCCACTTGGGGTGCAATACATGACGTGCAAGCTCCTGAGAAATGACACTCGACGTCCGGAGGCAGACGCCTCGATGATTCGCGATCGACACGCGCGAACGAACTCACCGAGGCGCCTGCAACGCAGTGCGTCGAGGCGAGGAGCCGTGATGCATCGAGCGTGCCATCGTGATTCGCGCGCCACCTTCGACCGACGATCACGTTGCTGACCGCGCCATCGCGTCTCGCGACATCGTTGGCCTGTCAGGATCCGGTCGAGCTCTTACTCGGGCCTGCCTTCTCGACAGGCGCGGAGGGTTGACTCCGGGCGCTCCGCTTCATCATCGTGTAGATGACCCCCTGCACCACGACCGACTCGCCGATCAGCCGGCCGACCCGCTCGCTCGCTTGCCGCAGGTCCCGGAACTTGCCGCTGTCGAGTTCCGCCTCGAAGTCCTTGAGGCTGTTCTCGATGCCCAGAAGGAGGAACGCGATAACCGCCCACTCCTGCCGTGTCTGCGGCCAGAACTCGCTGCCCTGCACAAACGCCACTGGCACCGTGAACCGCCAACCGTCCCCTGTCTCGACCATCGAGATCGCACCCTGCCAGAGCGGCTCGTCGTCCCAGGTCACCGACGCCGTTCCGTCGGTCATGTCCTCGGCCTTCAGTCGGGAGCGTTGCTCGGTCAAATAGGCGAACGGGTCGGACATCACGCGGCTGAGGATGTCACCGATATCCCGCGAAACCGTTGGGCCGCTTGAAGCGCCGGGGGCGGCGTTCAGCAGCTTTCGGGCGATGGTGGCTTCCTTCGCGACTTGGTCGGGCCAGGTGTTTTTGAGCTTGGTGGAAACGCGCCAGAGACGGCCGAGCATGTCGCCAAGCTTCGTCTTGACGTCACCGATCGCGCTGGCTTCGGTCACACCATCATCGAAGGCCACATCGCGGGCCTTGATCTCGATCAAGGTCGGCAGCAGATCCGGACGACCGTCGGCGATCATCTTCTGCATCGAATCGAGCGTCACCTCCGGCGTCGCCGTCGGGTAGACGGGATCGGAGCAGCCACCCGCTGAGAGGACGGCCGCAAGGAGAGCCGGGACGAGCGAGCGCAGGAGGGAAGCAGGTGTCGGCTGGCGTGGCATCGGGGCATTGTTACCGTTGATCGCTCACGCCGTTGACCGATTGCGGTCCGCCGATCGCTTCGGTGCTGATATAGATCGGCCGAGAGCCCCTACACTGACCTTCTTCCATGCGGCTCATCCGAATCATCCTCAATGGCCAACCGCAAGAGACGCGCGAAGGAGCGACTGTCGCGGAACTTCTCGGCGAGCTCTCCGAACGGCTCCAAACCTCGCGCGGGGCGTGCGCCGTTGAAGTGAACCGCGCCCTCGTGCCGCGCCGCGACCACGCCCTACAACGTCTGAACCATGGCGACGAGGTGGAGATCGTTACGCTCGTCGGCGGTGGCTAAAAGGCCATCACTCGTTCTTTGGATGCCCTCCATGTCTCCTCCCGCTGCCACCGCGCCCGTCACCCTCGCGTTCCCCGTCATTCCGTCCCTTGCGGTCGGTCCCTTCACCTTGAAGAGCCGGTTGGTCGTCGGCACGGGCAAGTACAAGGACTACGCAACGATGCAGACCGCCGTTGGGGCGAGCGGTGCCGATGTGGTGACCGTCGCGGTCCGCCGCGAAAGACTGGTGGATAGCGCCGGACGCTCGATTCTCGACTTCCTCGACCTCGGTCGCCTGACGATTCTCCCGAATACCGCCGGCTGTTTCACCGCCGACGATGCGATCCGAGTGGCTCGGCTTGGACGCGAACTGCTCGAGCAACTCGGCAACGCCGGTGCGAATTGGGTCAAGCTCGAAGTGCTCGGTGACAAGAAGACGCTCCTTCCCGATCCGGTCGGCACGCTCGAGGCCTGCAAGGAACTGGTGCGTGACGGCTTCACTGTCCTCTGTTACTCCAGCGACGATCCGATCATGGCGGTTCGGCTCCGCGATGCGGGTGCGGCGAGCGTGATGCCCGCCGGCAGTCCGATCGGTTCCGGCCGGGGAATCGCCAACCCAAGCGCCATCGCCATCATCCTGGAACTGCTGAAAGACCGGCAGCATGGCGGCGACCCGCAGTACCCGGTGATCGTCGACGCCGGTGTCG
>JBBQCR010000148.1:0-7971 GCA_038318935.1 Phycisphaerales bacterium | reverse complement strand
CGATCACGAGGCTGGCAAGATCGCGCAGCGTCGGGGCGTCGTGATAGGCCTTCGTGGCGGCGGCGAGCAGCGGTTCGATCTTCGCGATCGCGTCCGCACCGCGATCGTTTGCGGTGAAGGGCGCCATGAGGGCCTCGCCCGGCTTCCCTCTGGCCGCAATCGCAGGAGCCGCGGCGGGTGGCGTCACTGCCTCCTGCCCGACGGCCGAAGGAACGAGGAGTGACATGGCAACGACCCAGAACGATGACGCGACGAGGAAAGCGGTTGGTGTAAGAGATCGCTTCATGCGGGTGTATCCAAAGGGTCTCGGGCGCCGAGAGCGCGGTCAGAATCGAATGCGGCTGTATCGACGGACCGCGTTCCCAGCCGCTGGGTCGTTCGCGTGCAGTCGTTCGAGCAAGGATCGTACGGAGATCCCCGTTCGCGGGTCGTGCACGAGCGCCGCGATCTCCGCCAAGGGCACGAGCACGAAGGCCCGCTCGCTCAGTCGAGGATGCGGCACCGTCAGACCCGGACTCTCGATGAGCGATTCCCCATCCAGCAGGAGATCAATGTCGATCGTCCGCGGTCCCCAACGGGTCTCCTGCATGCGGTTGCGTCCGAGCGAGCGCTCGACCGATTGGGCAGCCTCCAGAAGCGCCTGCGGTGCGAGCGACGTCGTGAGTTCCGCAGCTGCGTTGAGATAGGTCGGTTGACCGGGCGGAATCGGATCGGTCTCGTAGGCCCAGGAGAGCGCCGCCACCGCAACGCCGGGGACGGCGGCCAGCCGCTCCACCGCAGCCGCCAAAGTCGCAAGACGATCTCCGCTGGAACTTGGAAGGTTGCTGCCGAGCGCGATGTAGACGCTGCGCGTCAACGCGTCTCTCGCTCCGCCGCAGGGGCGTCGTCGAAACCCCAGAGCATCGACGTGTTGGGCACCCCGAGGAGGGCGAAGCGAAGCCACTGTAGCGCCGACTTGGCCGCCCGGTCGCGCACGATGTCCCGTTCACCGGGGAGATGGAAACGACGCACCTCGGTCCCGTCGGGGCCGGCGAGTCCGATGAACACGGTGCCAACCGGCTTCGCTGCGCTTCCGCCGCCGGGTCCTGCGATGCCGGTCACGCCGATCCCCCACGTCGCGCGCACCTGAGCGCGCACACCTTGGGCCAATTCCGCAGCAACCGATTCGGAAACCGCCCCGTGCGCCGCGATCGTTGAGCGTGGCACACCGACCATCCGCTCCTTGAGATCGTTCGAGTATGCGATGACGCCGCCCGCAAACACCTCGCTCGATCCGGCGACTCCGGTGACCATCGATCCGATGAGACCTCCGGTGCAGCTCTCCGCCACCGCGAGCGTGGCGCGGCGCTCGCTCAAGAGCGCCACCGTCGCCGCAGCGATGGTGGTCGTGCCTCGTCCGTAGGCGTATGGAAACCAGCGCGACTCGATCGTCGTTGCAGCGGCCGCCACCCGAGCGAGCGTCGCCTCACGCGGCCCGCGCGAGCGGATACGGGCGGTGACGATCGAACGACTCGCGGTCGTACCGACGGTGGGATCAGCATCGCGGTGCATCAATTCTCCCAACCGTTCCGCGAGCATGGACTCTCCTTGGCCGAAGCTGTGCACAGCGATCGTCGGCATCGCGACGTCGCCGCAACTCGCTCGCACGAACGGAACCACTTCGGCCTCGAACATCGGCTGCATCTCGCGCGGCGGACCGGGAAGGCAGAAGACCATCGCGCCTTCGACGACCGCTGCGAGTCCCGGAGCCGTGCCGTTGGGATTCGCGAGACAGCGCCCGGAGCGCGGTCGCAGCGCCTGCACCAGGTTGGAGAGCGGCATCGCCCGGCCGCGGCCGCGAAACCATCGATCAAGGGCCGTGCGAGCCGCAGCGTCCTCAATCAAGGGAGCACCTTCGTCGCTGCAGCGATTCAATGCGTCGCGGGTGAGATCGTCCGCCGTCGGTCCGAGTCCGCCCGTGACGATCACGAGTTCACGACCGCGAGCCACGCCGCGGAGTGCGCCAACGATTGCATCGAGCGAATCGGACACCGTGCGGTGTTCGTCGCGGAAGACTCCTTCCGCGGCAAGTCGCTCGGTCAACCAACGGGCGTTGGTGTCATCGATCTGGCCGAGGGTTAACTCGTCGCCTACTGACAATGTGGCTGCTTTCATGCCGCACCCCCACCCCGGTCGGCACCGTCTTCGCGCGGACCGTGGAGGACATCGTCCGCACCAATTTCGCGCAGCGCCATCATCGTCGATGGTGCCCCCGCACCGAATCGCTCGCCACTCACCGCGAGGACCAGTTCGCCCATGCGCGCGATGCCCTCTCGCTGCAACGTGGTTTCAACGGTGGTGACGAAATCGAGAAACGTGGCCGGAGATCGCTCGGCGTGAAACGGTTCGACGCCACGAAAAAGCCGCATGCGCCGCAACACCGCCGTGTCGGTCGACGCCGCATGGACAGGGACGGTGAAGCCGTAGCGCGAAAGAAGAAGCGCGGTGGTTCCTGTCTGACTCCATGCAGCGACGCGGGCCACGCCAAGGTCCCGCGCGGCGCGCGAAGCTCCGTGCGCCAGTGCCGCGACACGATCACGCTCGCGGGCGAGTCGCGCCGGCGGTTCGGTGGGATCGGCGGTCGCCGCAAGATAGGTCTCCGCCTCACGCGCGATTCTCACCATCGTTTCGACCGTCAGCACCGGCCACTTGCCGACGGCGGTTTCGCCCGAAAGCATCACCGCATCGCAGCCGTCGAAGATCGCGTTGGCGACGTCGCTCACTTCAGCGCGCGTCGGTGACGACGACTCGATCATCGATTGCAGCATCTGCGTCGCCACAATCGACGGCTTGCCTTCGGCCTTTGCTGCCGCCAGCACTCGCTTCTGCAGCACCGGTACTTTTGCGAGATCCATCTCGACGCCAAGATCGCCACGAGCGACCATGACCGCATCGGCTGCGGACACGATCGCCTCGACATGCTCGATGGCCTGAGGCCGTTCGATCTTCGCGACGATCTGCGGCGGGGTCGCCCGACCAATCCGCTTGCACGCGGACGCGATGCGGGCCGCGAGTCGTCGAACGTCTTCGGGATCCTGCACGAACGACATGCCGACGAAATCGACCCCCGACGTCGCGGCGAACTCCGCCCCCACGATGTCGCGTTCGGTGATCGGATCGGCGCGCACCAGACTGTCAGGCATGTTGATGCCCTTGGCGGTCTTCACGACACCGGCCGTCAGCGTGGTGCAGACCAGCGATCCGTCGCGGCGATCGATCACCAACAGCCGCACCGCACCGTCGTCGATGAGAATGCGATGCCCCGGTTCCGCGTCGTCAACGATGCCGGCGTAGGTGCAGGCGAGCATCGGCTCGGCACCGAGCGTGCACACGTCGCCGGGTCGAATGCGAACAACCTGGCCCACCTGTAGCGCGATGCCATCCTCGGGTGCACGACCCACTCTGATCTTGGGACCGGGCAAGTCCGCGAGGACCGCGGTGATGATCCCGGTCGCCGCCTCGGCGTCGCGAACCATTGCCAGCGTGCGCGCGTGCCCTTCGATCGATCCGTGGCTGAGGTTCAGGCGCACCACCGCGACGCCCGCACGGATCAGGGCCTCGATCGTCGCAGGCGTACTCGAAGCGGGCCCCACGGTGGCGACGATGCGAGTGAGCGAGCGATCGCGATTCATGAGGTCCCGCTGCGCCCAAGGCGCACGATGGATTCGTACTGCGATCGAAAGAACGCTGTCATCTGGGCCCGCAGCACTTCGGCTGGTGCCGCGTCAACCGGCCACAGCCCGTCGTTTTTCCATCCACTCTTGAGCCAACCCGCTTTGACCGCGGCAAGATTCGCCGGGTCGGCAAGCGACCGTTGCTCGCCACCAGGGGCAGCGACCTCGGGCAAGGCGTCGAATCGCTGCAACATTTCCCGTAACGTCGAATCGGTGACATCGTCGGCGCCGACGATTCCCGCGTGATTGCGAGGGTACGCGGGGTGCTGGACGATGGCGAGCCATGCCTCGCGCAGCAACGCGCGATTCTCAATCGCCATCGCTACGAACAGCACCGGAAGGAACGCACGGAAGGATGGATCCTGTTTCTCGACCGCCGTGGCGATGGTCCACGGATCGACCTGATCGACGAAACGCGGCAGGTCTGTCGCGTACATCGCCCGACGCACAGGCATGCGCCGAAGCTCGGTGTCGCGTGGACCGAGGCCATCGGTACTCGGCTGTCGCGACTGAGCCCGGAACTGCCACAGGGCTTGCCCTTCGCGCGAGAGCGTGAACTCGACGAAGCGACGCGCGAGTTCGGGATGCGGAGCGCCGCGCAGCATCGCGATCGGATCCGGATCAATCACTGTTTCGCCGCTGGGATCGACATACCCGACGCGGGCGTCGTCGCCGTCGCGTGTATCGCCGGCATCGATCATCGCCTGCGACTGGTAGCGACCATAGAAATCAATGCAGACTCCCGCTGCCGCCTCGCCGAGACTCACATCGGTCGGAGCCTTCGGAGCGCTGGCCGAAAACGTCCGGGCATTCGCAGCCATGCGCCGCAGAATTTGCCACCCTTCGATCCAACCTCGTCGCTGTAGTATCGCCTCGTACGCGGTAGCCACCGAGCCGCTTTGGGCCGGGTTCACCAGCGCCACCCAACCGACCAGCCGCGGATCGCAAAGATCGATCCAGTGGGCAGGCTCGGCGACGCCAAGTTCGCGCAACACGTCGCGGTTGTACACGATGCCGAATCCCGACAACGCAGCGCCGTACCACATGCCTTTCGCGTCGTAGAGCGGCGTATCGCCGATGGTCGTCGTGTCGCCGTAGATTCTGGAAAGCGTCGCCTGGTCAAACTCGATCGGCGCAAAGACCGTTGTCGAACGCTTGCCGCTTGGCGTATCGATCGAGAGTTCTCTTGAGAGCTGCATGAATTCGTACGAGCCACCGCCAAAGAGGAGATCCCCTTGGCCGCCGACTTCCTCGCCGCGACGGAGATCGGCGAGATACGCAGCCTCAAGCATCTTCCGAATCTCGCTGGTGCCGCCCGGTGTCGACCACGCGACCTGCACATGCTCGCCGTAGGTTTTCAGATGCCACGCTTCGAAGGCCCGCGCGAACTCGTGCCGGATGTTCTCGTTGTGCGGCGTGAAGATGACCAGCGTTCTCGCGGCGGCACTCGCGTCCCGGCTCTCGCGCGGCGCCAGCGCGATCGGCACGCCGATCAGGACAGCCAGAAGCAGAAGAAGAATCGCGCGACCGGTCCGCATGAGAACAGGAGGAATTACTTGCTTGGTCTCAGCGGCCCAAGCCGCCGCGAATCTCACGATGGAACTGTTCCGCGGCCCGCGCGATCGCCGACTTCCAGTCGCTTCCCCCGCCGTCTTTGGGAAACAGGACGCTTCGGCTTGCCGTGATAATCGCTCCGGTTCCGTCACTGCGAAAGCACGGAAGTACGTCATCAACACCGCCACCCTGAGCACCGTAGCCTGGTACGAGGAAGAGTTGCTGCGGCATCCGGGCCCGCAACGATGCAGCGTCCGAGCGCTTCGTCGCGCCGACGACCGCGCCGAGGGCACTTGAACCGCTCGCGCCCACGTGTCCTGCACCGAGCCGGGCGATGAGATCGGCCATCGCTTCGGCGACCGAGCGCCCGTCGGCCAGACGCAACGACTGCAACGCGTCGCCCGAGGGATTTGACGTCCGCACCAGTGCGAACGCGCCTCTTCCGCTCGTCAGAAACGGTGCGAGACCGTCGTCTCCGAGATATCCGTTGACCGTGGTCCAGTCGGCGGCGTGATCGGCGCTTGCAGCGGCGTAATGCTCAGCGCTGATGCCGATGTCGCCGCGCTTGGCGTCAAGGATGACCTCGAGTCCGTACGTCTTTGCAGCAGCGGCCGCGTCGTGCAACGCGGCGACGCCAGCGCTGCCGTATCGCTCGTAACAGGCCGACTGCAACTTGACGCAGGCAACGATCGGGGCAATGGCGTCGATCACGCCGAGTGAGAAACGCAGGATCTGCGACGCGGGATCGCCTTCCGCAATCGACGACGGCACGCGCTCAAGGACAGGATCCAAGCCCACGCACACCGGCGCTCCCATGCGCACAAACGCCTCCAGCAGACGGTCGGCCGGATGAGCGGCGGGCGAGGACGAATCGGTGGTCGCGGATCGGGCGTGCGCTGCTGCGGTCACTAGGTGGTTCTCAACAGAGGCGATCGTGTGGCCCGCATGGTAGTCGCCCCCTCGTTCGCCAGCATCGCGAACCGGCCATGACTCTACAATCGCTTGCTATGGACGATCGACCGGCGCATCTGGATCTGGAACGCGACAAAGGCCTCACGGTCGAATGGCAGGATGGATCGAAGTCCTTCTTTCCCGTCGCCTATCTGCGTCGCATGTCACCCTCCGCTGACACCAAGACTTTGCGCGAGACGATGGCCGCCAATCCGCTGACCGTGATGCCAACACCCAAGTCAAACGGTCCGCTGGTGGCGCTGGCCGCCGAACTCGTCGGCAACTACGCGGTGCGGATCCGCTTCTCGGATGGTCATGACACGGGGCTCTTCTCCTGGCGATACCTGCGCGAGATCGAGCCAAAGACTCCCTAGCGCCAGCGGCGAGTAGAATCGCGCTCGATGAGTGATCTTCGACCTGCTTCCGCCAGCGAGCTGCCGATGCTTCTGAGGTGCACCGGCACCGCATCGCCAACACACGCTCGACCGTTCCTCGCGGAGATCGTCGTCGCGAAAGAACATCTTTCGCGGGCCCTGCCGCATGCCAACAACATCGAATACGTGCGGTGGCTCGATCAAGTCGCGGAGATGCACGCGGACTCACTCGGCCACACGCGGGATCGGCTCATCGCCGAAGATCGCTGCTTCTTTGTCGCCCGCCACGAGGTGGACTATCTCGCGGAGTGCTGGGAGGGCGAGCGCCTGCTCATCGCAACGTGGGTCCGCTCGATGCGAAAGACAACCTCGTGGCGTGACACGATCATCGTCCGTCCTGCCGACACCACGGTCGTCTGCCGCGCCAGCACACTCTGGGCATTCGTTGATCTGATTTCGCGTCGTCCTGCTCGCATCCCTGCGGCGATGGCTGCGTCGTTTGATCCGCTCGAATCCGCAGTTTCCGCGTGAACATGCCATGAACACATTGGATTCGCGTGGCTTGCATGTGGCACTGCTGGTTTCACCAGAACGGTGGCGCGGCGAACGGGAGTTGATGCGTCGCCTCGCAGTGGCACTGGTTGGAGAGGGCGCGGCGGTCACGCTGATCGAGCCGGCCCCGGAGCGCGACCCGGAATCGACGCAGCCCCAGCGATCGCGGTCCGAACGGCGATTCGAGCTTCCCCGACGCATCAGTTACGAGGCCCGCGTGCCGTTCTGGAGGCGCAACGATCGGCTTGCGCGGATTGCATCAACCTTCGAGCGCGCGATGCCCGATCTGGTGTGGGCCGCAGGCGCCGACGCGTGGGAACTCGCGACCGAAGTGGGCGAGATCTGCGACCGACCGGTGGCGCTGGACTTCCGTCGCGACGTGGACCTGAGCGCAGCCACGAAAGCGCTTCGCAGCGACCGGGTCGTCGCCGTAGTCGCCCCCTGCGATGCGCTGGCCCGCTTGGCCCGAACGGTGGTACGCGAATCGTTCGTGCACGTCGTGCCGATGGGCGTGCGCGTCGACGAGTCAACCGTCATGCGCGTCGGTCCGGCGCAGGTTGTCGCGATTCTTGGAGAAGGCAGAGACGAACGTCCGTTTGCGGCTGCGCTTCGCGCCGCCCAGGCCGCGATCGAACGACATCCCGATCTTCTCTTTCTCGTCGAGTTCCCCGAGAGCACTGCCGCGTCGTTGTGGCGCTTCGCGCGGGCGTTGGGAATTCTTGATCGCATCACCGCGATCGATCCCTCCGCATCAGGAGGACAACTGTCGATGACCGCCGTGAGCGCGTGCCATGTGCTCATGGCGCCTGAGCCGCGCGGCGGACCTC
>JBBQCR010000147.1:0-7992 GCA_038318935.1 Phycisphaerales bacterium | reverse complement strand
CCCCCTCACCCTCGACGCATCGGAGTCTCCGTGGCCAGCCATTCTCACACCTCGGGCACCACTCGTCACCGCTCCGGATCGGCCGCGAATCGGCTGATGGGCGAGACGAGTCCCTATCTCCTGCAACACGCGTTCAATCCGGTCGACTGGCATCCGTGGGACGCGGAAGCGATCGAACGCGCCCGCCGCGAAGGGAAGCCGCTCTTCGTCTCGATCGGATACGCCACCTGCTACTGGTGCCACGTGATGGAGCGGGAGAGTTTCGAGGATCCCGAAACCGCAGCAGTGCTCAATCGACTGTTCGTGCCGGTGAAGGTCGATCGCGAGCAGCGGCCCGACATTGATGATGTCTACATGACGGCGTGCCAGGTCTTTACCAGGATGACCGATGGTCGCGCCTCGGGAGGTTGGCCACTTTCGGTCTTCGTCGAACCAGTGACGCTCAAGCCGTTCTATGTCGGCACCTACTTTCCGCCGCGATCGATGCATGGTCGGCCTTCGTTTCGTCATGTGTTGGAATCCTTGGCGAAAGCGTTCGTCCAACGGCGCGGTGAAGTCGATGCCCAAGCCGAGCAAATTGCCAACGCCGTCAGCGCCGAACTCTCGCACGCCCCGCCGCCTCAGACGCTCGATGCGTCGCTTGCAGTCGACGCGCGAACTTCGCTTCTGCAATTCCACGATCGCACCAACGGCGGCTTCGGCGGCGCGCCCAAGTTTCCGCAGCCGGTCTATCTCGAGTTGCTGGCGAGTGCGGCTTCAGGCGATGAGGCGTCAGCACTCGCGCTCCATCGCACGCTCGACGCGATGGCAAGTGGCGGCATTTTCGATCAGGTCGGTGGGGGGTTTCATCGTTACGCGGTGGACGCCATTTGGCTGGTGCCGCACTTCGAGAAGATGCTCTACGACAACGCCCAGCTCGCGTCGCTCTACGCCCGCAGCAACGATCCCCTGCATCACGAGATCGCGACGCGCACCTGCGACTACGTGTTGCGCGAGATGACCGACGGCGACGGCGCGTTCTTCTCGGCGCAGGACGCCGAAGTCGCCGCCCGCGAAGGTGGCAGCTACCTGTGGACGCCAGCAGAGGTCGAAGCCGCGTGCGGTGATCTCGCTCCGGTCGCGCTCAAGATTTACGGTCTCGATCGCGGCACCAACTTTCAGGATCCGCATCATTCCGCCGAGCCGCCTTCGAACGTCCTCTTTCTCGAAGGTCGCCCCGAGCAGGTGGCGCAGCGGCTGGGCTTCGACGCCGTGACGTTCTCAACGATGCGAGCCGAGATCGATCGTCGTCTCCTCGCGGCCCGCGTTCAGAGACAACAGCCGATCACCGACGACAAAGCCCTCACCGCCTGGAACGGACTGATGATTGCGGCGCTTGCCGAGGTCGGCATGCGATTGCATCGACTGGATTTCGTTCGTGCTGCGGCCCGGGCCGCTGAGGCAATCGACCGGCGGATGACGGGAGACGATGGAACGCTGCTGCGATCGTCGCGAGACGGCCGCAGTGCAGTCCCGGCGTTCCTCGAAGACTACGCGCTACTTGTCAAGGGTCGGATGGCGTTGCATCGCGCGACCGGCGCAACCGAGCACCTCGCGCGAGCGGCGGCGCTGTACGACGAGGCCCTCCGCCTCTTCAGCGATCCACGCGGCGGCTGCTTCGATGTGCGGGCGGGAGCCAACGAACTCTTTGTACGCCCGCGCAGCGTGAGCGATGGAGCTATGCCCAGCGGCAATTCGGTGCTGCTCCTCAACGGACTCGATCTCTTCGCGGTGACCGGCGACGATCGCTACCGCCGCGAGCTCACCCGAAGCTTTGCGGGACTCTCAGGAGTGCTGCGCGACGCGCCGATCAGCGCTGCCCTCGCCATCGTCGCCGTTGCTCGGGCTGCCGACTGGGCTCCCGAAGTACTCCCGCGCGGCGAAACCATCGACGACGACGATGTGGTGCGAATCAGCGTCGAGCCCAGCGAGTTTCCACGAGTCGGCGACGCCGCCAGCGGAACGCTCGTCCTTCGCATCGCCGATGGTTGGCACGTCACGGCGTCGGGAAGCCCCGGGGGCATCGAGCTCTCGGCGGGGAACGCGATCGTCGATCCGGACATGCCGCGCGGCGATACCTGGCCCGACGGATCGCGTGTTCTGCGCGGGACCGTGCGAATACCGCTCCGCGTCCGCTCAATGGACCGCATGCTCGAGTTGTCCGTGCGGGTGCAGGCATGCGACGACTCCGTGTGTCGTGCCCCCCGTACCTTTCGCATCGCGATTCCGCTGCGTGATTGAGGGCGTGGCCGACGCCACGGGAATGACCTCGCCATTCATTCCAGCCACCACGAATTTCCGATCCGCGTGCAGAGCAGGTCGTACTCGTTGAGCGAGCGAACCTGCGATCGTTCAGCGGGCGTCAGCAGAGCTCGCAGCCCCCAGACCGCACGAGCGTCGAACTCGGCGCGGTCGCAGCGGAATCGTGCCTCACGGCGCTGATGGCGCTCGTCGTAGGGCTTCTCCGGATCGACCGGCGTCGCCCGCAACGTATCGAGCGCCGCAAGCGCCCAGCGATGCAACTGTTCGCGCGAGGATCGTTGCAGAGCGTCCACCGCGGCACGTCGCTCCCCGTCGAGGCTGTCGAGTGCAAGCGCCGCCCGAAAGAGTGGATCGGGACTTCGGATGTCGCGAAAGCGATTCGGCCAGACCGCTCGTTCGTACGCGATGCGCAGGCTGAGTCGATCGCTGTCGGGCAAGCCTCCCTTGGCGTGGTCGTCGGTGTGGGCGTCGATGCCGTCGAGCATCGAGCGAAAGACGTCGCGCCAGGCCGCTGTGTGCACAGCGCACTCGCGGGTCAGGTCGCTGAGCAGGGTCTTCTGGCGGAGAAACATCGATTCGTCAGGAACGAGATCGGCTGGCTTCGCCACCGTTGGGGGGTTCTGCGCCGCTGCGGCCGCCTCGGCGGCCTTCGCCCGGGCCTGCATCGCCTTCTGGAGGACCAACTCGAGGTACGACGACCACGTCTGTTCCCCTTCGCGACGAAGCCGCGTGCAGCGCCGATCGCGGCAGATCGTCGCGAGGTTGGCGGCATTCGCAAGCACCGTCTCTTCAGCCGCCGCGCGGAACGCCGGGGGAGTGTCGGTCCGCAGGAGCCGCGGCAGATTCGGCAGCAGCTCGTGCGACCATGGCACGGACAGGAGCGATTCGCCATCCGCCCAGACCTCGACAAGCCGCTCGCACCGAGCGAGCGCGACCTCCAGTGCGTCGGCCGGCCCAAGGACGACCGCGAGCCCGTCAAACACCGCTGCATCGAAGGCGACCGCCTGATCAAGTGCCGCGATCCGCGTCTCAGCATGCGCGAGAAACTCGGAGAGCTCTGGAGCGGGCTGGCCGCGCAGTTCACGATCCGCATCCATGAGTTGCGTCGCGATCGCGTTCCAACGCTTGTCTATCTCCTCAAACACGGGCGCGATCTCTTTGGACCATCGTTCTGCGGCGTCGCGCACCACCGTTTCGATGGTCACGCGTTCATCGGGAGTGAAAGCCCCAAACCACGCGAATACCGCGCTGGCATCCATCGATCGCGGCCGCCAATCCATGCGATAGCGCTGCTGATCGTCACTATTTGCAGAAAGTCCCTCGGACGCGACATGACGCAGGAGCGGCAACTCTTCCGGTGCCGGGCCGCTGTGATCCATCGACGGATCGAACGAGTCGGCGTAGACCCCGTCACCGTAGAACTTCTCCTGCGCCGCTTGGTCCAAGAGTGCTGTCACGGCCTGCTCTGCGTTCCGCGCGATCTCGTCCCGGGCTTCGCGATACGTCTGCAGCTCACCGTACAACTGTCTCGCCTTGGCAGGATCGCTCGCAAGTTCCAGTGTCTGGGCAATGTACGCTTCGTCGTCCTTCGCCCAGCGACGATAGATCGTTTCGACGTCGGCGTGTTGCGCGGGATCTTTCGCTGATCGCAGATATGCCCGCACGCTCGGTTCAAAGCTCGATCCGGATTGGTGGAAGGGATGCCTCTCCGAAGACAGCAATCGCCGCGACAATTCGCGCTGGGCGTCGAAGGAGATCATTCCCTCGAGCTCCTTACGAAGCTGGTTACTCGCATCGATGAGTCGCCGCATGGGCAGCAGCCAATCGCCGAGCTCGGACTCTGCCTCCGCGCGGCTGAGTTCGTACGCCTCCTGTTGCGAAATGCCCTGGGCGGCGTGCACTTCCAGCCGACGTCCGAGCGCGGCGTTGAATCGCGCGGTGCTCTCCACCACCTGCCGCGAAAGAGTGTCGAAGCGGGGCTCGGCGTCGCGCAACCGAGGTTCGATCGCGACGCGCTCCTCCGGCGTGAGCATGCGCGGCTCGCGCACCAGTTGAGCCATCATCGGAGAGAAACCCAGGCTGAACCGAGACTCCGTTGAGAGCAATCGCTGAATCGAACGAGCATGTCGAATGGTCTCAAAGCCCAAACGTCGATCGCCTTCAAATTGCACGGCGATCGCATCGAAGAGGGCTTCATCGAGCGCGGCAATGCGGGCCGTCGACGCGGTCACCATCCGCCGCGCCGCGGCGCGACTCGCAGGATCGGTCGCTTGCTCGCGACCACTCGCGACGGCTGCCGCCTCGAGCTCGCCGTCCGCGAGCGCCCGATAGGCTTGGCGATAGTCGTCGTGGGCCCGAAGGACCTCTTCTCGTTCCCTATCGGTCAAGGGAGGCATTACGCGCGTCGCAAGCCACACCCCCAGCTCCGAGAGTCCGATCGGCTCCGGCAGAAGTCCGGCATATCCCTGTGCATGGGCGGGGGCCGAGAGGCCGATCCCGATGACGAGAGCCCAAAAGACGAGGAGTGAGCGAGCGATCCGATCCATGTCGTCTCCATGCAACAGTGCGCTGTCGCACACGCTACCCTCTCGCCTGTCTTTTTCATACGGTACGTTCGCAATCTCTAGTAACGCATGCTCACAAGTTCGGCACGCGCTGACGCCTCCACCATGCCCCGCTTCTCCGTCCTCACCATCATCGAACGGGTCGGCAACCGCTTGCCTGATCCCGCGACGCTCTTCGTCATCGGTTGCGGAGTGGTGCTTCTCGGATCGTTCGTCGCGTCGACGTCCGGCTGGTCGGTGCCGCATCCGTCAAGGCCAGGCGAGTTCGTGACGGCGGTCAATCTGCTCAGCGTCAGCGAACAGCGGTGGATCTGGCTCAACGTCATCAGGAACTTCCTCGACTTCCATCCGCTGGGCGTGGTACTGGTGGCGATGCTGGGGATCGGCGTGGCGGAACGCACGGGACTCTTCGCGGCGATCCTCAAACTCATCGTCTTAGCGACGCCAGCGCGACTGCTGACGCCGGCGGTTGTCTTCGCGGGTGTCAGTTCGAGTGCGGCCGCCGATGCGGGGTACGTCGTTCTGCCACCACTGGTGGCGGGGGTGTATGCGGCGGTCGGAAGGTCGCCCTTAGTCGGTCTCGCCGCCGTGACCTTTGGCATCGCGGGCGGCTTCAGCGCCAATCTTCTGATCACGTCGCTCGATCCGTTGCTGCAGGGTCTGACGCTCGCGGCGGCGCGACTTGTCAAACCAGACATCGACATTCGCGTCGATTGCAACTGGTTCTTCATGATCGGTTCGACAGTGATGCTGACCTTCCTCGGATGGGCGATCACGTCGTGGATCGTCGAGCGACGCTTCGATCGAGCGACGGTCGAGCGGCAGATCCATGCGGGCGGTGCCATCGCGAGCGGTCCAGCGCGACTGAGCCGCGACGAACAACGTGGCTTGGCAGTCGCCGGTGTCGTCGCGCTTCTGGTCGTCGGTGCGATTGCCGCCCTGATCCTCGTCCCCGGTTGGCCCTTGAACGGCAACTACGAGAAGCTCCCGGGGCGCATGGTGGCGGTCTGGACCGATGCGATCGTGCCGATTCTTTTCGTGGGATTTCTCTTCCCCGGTGTGGCGTACGGAATCGTCGCAGGCAACGTCCGCAGCGATCGCGACGTCGCGACGCACATGGGCTATTCGATGTCGTCGATGGGGACGTATCTCGTTCTGGCGTTCTTCGCCGGGCAGTTCATCAAGTGGTTCGAACGGTCGAATCTTGGCCTCATGATCGCGGTCGAGGGAGTCGACGCCCTCAAGCACTTCGAGTTCGGACCGCACATCCTGACGATCGCGATCATTCTGCTCACGGCGACGATCAACCTCTTCATGTCGAGCGCCAGCGCCAAGTGGGCGATCCTCGCGCCGGTCATGGTGCCGCTCTTCATGGGACTGGGCCTGGCCCCGGAACTCGTGCAAGCGGCGTATCGGGTCGGCGACTCGGTGACCAAACCGATCACACCGCTCAACGCGTCTCTCGTGGTGATTCTCGTCGTCATTCGTCGCTACGAACCGAGCGCCGGACTCGGAACGCTCATCGCTCTTCTCGTGCCGTACTCGGCGATCGCGCTACTCGTCTGGACCGCGTTTCTGCTCGCATGGGGCTCACTCGGGATCCCGCTCGGTCCGGGCGGGCCTCCGCCCTTTGGCTCTTGACATCCACGGTTGACGAAGAAGGCTGTGCAGTTGCCTCCATTCGCACGACCTTTGCGGTAGTCTTCCGCCAACATGGGGAAGTATCTCACCGCGCCGGTGCCGTCGACGGAAATGCCAAGGGGCATTCCGTTCATCGTGGGGAACGAAGCCGCCGAGCGGTTCTCGTTCTACGGCATGAAGACGATTCTCTTCGTCTTCATGACCCAATACCTTCTCACGTCCTCCGGCGCCACCGCCGTGATGACGCCAACTCAGGGCCGTGAATGGGTGAGTTGGTTCGTCGCCAGCGCCTACTTCTTCCCGGTGCTCGGGGCGCTGATCGCTGACGCGATCCTCGGCAAGTACCGGACGATTCTTCTCCTCTCGATCGTCTATTGCCTCGGTCATCTCTCGCTGGCTTTCATTGATCTGCCCTCGCCGATGCTGCAAGCCACCTTCGAACCGAAGGTCTGGATGGGGCTCGGACTGCTGCTGGTGGCGATCGGTTCGGGCGGCATCAAGCCGTGCGTCTCGGCGAACGTCGGTGATCAGTTCGGCAGATCAAACCGGCATCTCATGTCCAAGGTGTTCGGCTGGTTCTACTTCGCGATCAACTTCGGCTCGTTCTTTTCGACGCTGCTGACGCCGTGGCTTCTGAAGAACCACGGCCCCGGTTGGGCGTTCGGCGTCCCCGGCATTCTGATGGCAATCGCCACCCTCATCTTCTGGTTGGGTCGCTACAAGTTCGTCCACATTCCGCCGTCGGGAATCAAGAATTACGTCGACTCGTTCATCACCGGCGGGGGCTTCAGAGTGCTCGCCAAGCTCATCCCCGTCTACCTCTTCGTGGCCATGTTCTGGTCGCTCTACGACCAGGGCGGCACGGCCTGGGTTGAGCAGGCGAACAAGATGAACCTGAACTTTCTCGGCATCACCTGGCTCGAGAGCCAGGTGCAGGCCGTGAATCCGCTCTTGATCCTGATCTACATCCCGATCTTCACGTATGCCGTCTATCCGGCGATCAACAAGTTCTTTCCGCTGACGCCGCTGCGGAAGATCGCCATCGGCTTCTTCCTCACCGTGATCGCCTTCGGCCTGTCCGCGGTGATCGAAGAGTGGCTGGTGAGTGGCGCCGCCTCGTTTGCCAAGGATCACGCCGAGCCAATGCTTCGGGCGGGCGTCGTCGACTTCGTCGCTTCCGCGAAGCTTGTCGCGGCAGGCGGTCAGGACGCTCTCGCCAAGACCATCGAAGCCTACGCGACGAAGCCGGGAGAGTCCGCCACGATGATCGATGCCCTATCGATCGGCGGATCGATCTCGACCGCCGCCGGCGAAGTGACCAGTTGGGCAAAGCCCAGCATCGCCTGGCAGATTCTCGCCTACATCATCATGACCGCGGCCGAAGTCATGGTGTCCATCACCTGCCTTGAGTTCAGCTACACGCAGGCACCGCCCAAGATGAAGTCCTTCATCATGAGCGTGTACCTGTTGTCGATCTCCGGCGGAA
>JBBQCR010000146.1:0-8006 GCA_038318935.1 Phycisphaerales bacterium | reverse complement strand
GGTGGACCGCGAGACCGTGGGGCAGCAATTCCTTCAGCGTGCGTCCGAACGGCGTGTCGAGGCGACTTCGTTCGAGTTCCGCGTAAATGATGGCCCGGCGCTCGCGCGCCTTGTCGTCGAGCTTTGTGCTGCGGAGCTTCGGGGCGAGTTCGGCAGCGTCGCGGCGACGGAAGGAGACGACATAGACCGGCACCAATCCGTCGGCGAGCACTTCCTCGATGGTCTCCATCAGCAGATGATCCGTCTGATAGCGAAACTCCAGCGGAACCGGGCGCTCCTTCGACGTCACCGCGACCGCATCGCCTCCGGTGCGGCGACGAAGATCGGCGCACAGTGCCTCCGGCTCAAGATCATGCAGCGTCGCTGACATGAGCAGGAATCGGGCATCGGTCATCTCCAACAGTGGTACAAGCCACGCCGAGCCGCGCTCCGGGTCGGAGAAGTAATGAAACTCATCCATTACGACCCATCCGAACGGCGCCCGCGCGCCTTCGCGCAGCGCGATGCTCTCGAGGATCTCCGCCGTGCAGCACATGATGGGTGCAGCAGCATTGACCGTCGCGTCCCCGGTCATGAGCCCGACGTTCGCCGCTCCGAAGGCATCGCAGAGATTGAAGAACTTCTCGTTGACCAGAGCCTTGGTCGGGGCCGTGTACACCGAGCGGCGCAAATGCTCGGGCATTGACGGGTCAAGCAGAGCAGCGCCGCGCCAATACGCAGCAAAGTGCGCCGCCAGAGCCACCAGCGACTTTCCCGAGCCAGTCGGAGTCGCGAGAACGACGCTCTTCCCTTCGAATATGGCCTCGAACGCAGCAACCTGCGCCGGATACGGCTCGACTCCGGTCGCCTCGCAGTGCGCCATGAATGCGAGAAAACAATCGCTGGCCTCGGCTGACTGCGGGCGATGTTGCAGGAGCGGCGGTTCGGTCGTCACGGAAGGCACCATACGGGATGTCGCCACGCAGTGTCAGTGCAGCAGTGCCCGGACGCGACCGTCGAGCTCGGCACACCGTTCAGTCGTGTACCCCTTGTCGCAGTACCAGACGATCGTCCCCTGTCCGTTCACGAGCAGTACGCGCGCATACTGAGCATCACCCATCCCAGTTTGCGTCGCGAGCGCATCGGCCGATTCGCTGTAGAAGCACAGCACAGTCGGCCACGCTACTTCCGCTCGCGTCGAGCGACGGTCCGAGTCGATCGCCGGTGCCAGAAGGAGCCCGAAGGTGCTGGGAACAACCCCCAGTTCAAAACGACGGATCGGGGTACCGAGTTGGTGGAGTCCCATCGCCCATCGGTCTGCGTCGAGCTGAGCGTCGGTTGTGTACGGGATGGTGAGCACTGCGGGCTCGCCCGCCAACACGTCGATCAAGGTGATGTTCGTGCCGTCCAGCGTCTTCCCTTGGGCGGCGGGCAATTGCTCGCCTGTCGGATCACGACTCGGAACGATGTTGCAGCCAACGAGGTTCAGCAAGAGCATCAGTCCTAGAACGATCGCGCAATGCCGCATGTCGGAAGCGTAGTGCGATGCTCCCTATCGCGCCGGCTTGCCGCGTCCCGTCTCGCCCGCCGCGGGCTTCCACCCCCGGCCCCTTCTTTGATAGACAATTTCGAACATTGTTCGGACCGCCTGCCAGTCGATCGCGCCATTCCTCGGGAGCGAGCCTCCGCCCGCTTCGCCTTCGCCCGCCGCCGATCCATCACCCCGTCTCAGGAGCCGTCATGCAACAGCAACGAACTTCCGCATTCCTCGCCGTTCAAACGCTGCGCGAACGATCGACCGTGCTCCTTCTCGCCCTTCTCGGCACGTCGATCGCGGCGGCGCCCACCAACGCTGGCCTCACCTTCGCGCTCGCGCCTGCTCCCGGCGGCTTCGTGCAAGCCTGCGCAGGACCGTCGACTGGCGGGAACGCCGCCGCGCCGGGGGCCGATCAATTCCTCATCTTCACGCCCAACACTGGAGCGAATCTCGTGGAAGCGGCCTTCGTCGGTGACACCGATGCCGACCTCTCCACCGCGTACGCGGGCAACGGCATCACCAATAGTTCGCACGCTGTTGCCGGACTCGGATTCATTCATCTCAACGCCAGCAACAGCGGACCCGATGCGGCGAACTTCCCTACGGGTATTGCACACGGTGGCTGGTCAGAAACCTTTGTCGTCTCCAATCGCGCACTCACCGGACAGTCGGGCTTCCTGCAATTCACGTTGGACGTGCATGGAACGCTCTTCGCTGCTGGCCTCACCGGCTCCTCGTCGTTCAACGTCACCGGCTACAAGGACAACGCGGTGCTGCTGGCGAATGAGTTCTTTGATCCAGGCGACTCCGACCTGATTGGCGGCTCCGCCCAGTACGGTAACTGGGGAATAGCAACCTACGGAAATCCGCCGACGGACGGAAAAACTGTCAACGACACGGTGACGTTTGCCGTGCCCTTCACCTTCGGCACTCCGTTCAAGCTTGGAATCTACGCGTATGCTCGCGCTGGTATGCGATCCAGCGGCGGCAACGGTGGCAGTTCCTCCGCGGAGACGCACTTCGAAGAAGGTTTGGTGTGGGGCGGTATCGCTGCGATCTACAACGGCACGACGCCGTTCAACGACTACACGATCACCAGTGGCAGCGGCATCGACTGGACGCAGCCGGGCGGAGCGCCGGACCCCGCGGATCTCGACCAAAACGGCATCGTGAACTCCGCGGACTTGGCCATTCTGCTGGGCGGTTGGGGCACCAGCGCTGGCGACGTCAACGGCGATGGCACGACGGACGCGATCGACTTGGCCATCCTGCTTTCCTCCTGGAGCTGAGCATCGGCAGAACGCCTTGGCTGCGTATCTCCAGATCCTGGCCTCACGAAGTCTGCTTCACCACCGCCAGTAGATAGCCGTCGTGCTTCTTCTCTCCAACGGTCTGAATCGCGGTTGCGTCCACGCGATGATCGCAGGCCACGCTTTCGAAGAGTCGGCGAATCCCCTGCACTCGCGCGTCCGTGCTGTGGGCGTCCAGCACGGCCCCCTCACGCACCACGTTGTCGACGATGATCATGGTGCCCGGTCGCGAAAGCCGCACCGCCCAATCGAAGTACTCACGACACTGGTCCTTGTTGGCGTCGATGAACACAAGATCAAAGGGCGGAAGTCCACGCGTCGCGATGCTCTCAAGGGTGTGTAGCGCAGGACCGACGATCACCTCGACGACGCGATCGAGCCCGGCTCTCGTAAGATTCGCCCGGGCAACGTCGGCGTGGGACGGCTCGAGTTCGAGCGAGAGCAGTCGGCCGTTCTCCGGCAGCCCGCGCGCCAGCCAGATCGTGCTGTAGCCGCCCAGCGTTCCGATCTCAAGCACGGAGCGGGCTTGCATCGCCCGCGCCAGCAGCATCAATTGCTTGCCGTGGCTCGGTGCCACCTGAATGGCGGGCAGTCCGGCGCTCTCGCTCGAGGTGAGCGCGTCGGCGAGCGCTTCATCTCCCATACCCAAGGTCGCGATGAACGCGGTATCGATGTCACTCCACAAGTGAGTCATGGCGTCGATGATAGAGAGACGCGTTCCTTCCCGCCTTCGCCATCAACATACTTCTCGCTAGACTTTCGCCGTGCGACGCACCCTCGAAGCTTCTCTTCAGATTGGCCCCACCGATCGCGAGACCGAACCTCTCTTCGACGCCCAAAGCCGCGCACCCACCGGCAACGACATCACAGCGCTCGCTGCGCTGATGCTTGCGGCGTATCGCGGCACCACCGACGATGCCGGCGAGACCCTCGAGGACGCCGTCGCCGAGGTCACCCGGCTCTACGGCAACGCCTACGGCACCTTTGATCTCGCCGCCAGCGTTGTTGTAGGGAACGAGGGCGCGCTGGTCGCCGCGACGCTCATCACGCGCTTTCAAGACGAACCATTCGTCGCCTTTTCAATGACCCATCCAATGTGGAAGCGCCGAGGTCTCGCCAGAGCAGGCTTGCTGCGCGCGATGCAGCATCTGCGGACCGCCGGCGAGACGCGACTCCGTCTGATGGTCACCGGAGGCAACTCTCCGGCGGAAGCTCTCTACGAGAGCCTCGGCTTTATCGATCCCAACGCAACCGGCGATGGCATCTCCTGAGCCGAAGCCACGCGCTCGAGCACCACTCGCGCCAATCGTCCTGGCGCGTCATCGTGACGATCGAGCGTCAGCGATGGTTCGATCAGCTCCACTTCCATGAGCACCGCCTTGCCGTCGCGGTCCCGCGCGATGTCCACCCGGGCATAGCACGGTTCTCCGAGTCGCAGAGCACGGACGGACGCGACGACCGACTGCGCCAGCGCCCGTTCGTCGTTGGCCGGCTGAACGACGCCACCGGAGGCCTCCGCGTCTCCGCTCCACCGCGGTCCCTTCAGCACAGTGTGCGAGAGTTCACCACCAAGGAAGACGAAGTTTCGCTCTCCTTCCGAGAGTACGGGTCCGAGCAACGGCTGGACCAGCATGTCACGCGACCCAAACGCCCGAAGGTGCGCGTTCGCTTGCTCCACATCACCCGCGTGCACCATGATCGTTCCGAACGAACCAGCGGAGATCGCCGGCTTCACGACCAGCGAGCCCCATCGCCGGAAGAGCGATTGCCAATCGACCTCCGTCCCCGCCATGATCAGCTCGGTCGGCACGACATCGATTCCGCTCGCCTTCAGCGTAAGCAGGTACCGTTTGTGCAGGTTCCAGCGGACGAGTGCCAGCGGATTCAAGAGCAGCGTGCTTACGTCGGTGGCCGCAAGCCACGCAAGAAACTCCTCGTATCGCTGCACGTAGTTCCACGTCGACTGAATGAGTGCCGCATCGAACTGGTTCCAGCGGATGGAGGGATCGTCCCATGCAACCGTCGTCCCCCGCGCCCCGAGGCGCTCAAGCGCCGCTTCCAGTAAAGGAAGGCCACCATCCAGTCGCGGCGGATGGGCGCAGGTCACGAGAGCGACAGCGATGCGAGGCGAAAGCGAGCGAGTCATGAGGAACGCTCGGCAGTCTACGGAAAATCTCCATCCCGCTTCGCGCTCGGCGGTACGACACACCATGCAGAGTATCGATCCGCATGCGCGTGACTCCTGACGCCGCCGACACCGTTCGGGCGGCCAGCCCGTCCGCAAGGAGTCCTGCAAAGGGGACCGACTCTGAACCTCGCGCGCCGCGCGGTACCGACGATTGTCAGGTGCAGGGTCCCCACGCGCCGAGCAGGATCGCTAGGTCCGATGCTCCGACGATGCCGTTGGAATCGAGATCCGCCGGCGACGAGGTACCACCCCAGTCACCAAGGAGAAGTGCCAAGTCTTGGGGACCGACGGCGCCGTCGCCGTTGAGATCTGCCGGACACACGACCGAAAATCCACGGACCACGAGCACGCGATTGCCGCTCTGGAACGTCGAGAAGAGATAGTCGCCGGTGAGCGGATCACGAGCCGCTCCCTCCGCACCGCCAACGCCGTTGATGAACGTGCGCTTCGTCGCGACGATCGGATCGGAATTGGCATCGAGGTCGTACGCCACGACGTTTGCCGCGGAGTAATTCGATATCAGCACCGAGTTCACCGCGAACTCTGGATTGCCGGCCTCGACGAAGAGGATTCCCTCCGGCCCACCACCGATCGGGATCGGTGTCGTGGGTTTCGCTATGGCAAAGGTGCCGTCACCATTGGGACTCACCGAGCTTGAGTACCAGATGCTGGCGTTGTACGACGCGAGCTTCAGCTTGCCCGCGTTGCTGAAACCGGGCGGCACGAACGCCAGAGTTCCGACCGACGACGCGACTCCGATCGACGTCAGATCGGTCAGGAGATCCGGGACTGTGCTTCCGGGTTTGATCTGACCAATGTCGTTTGTGCTGTACGCCGTATAGAAGAGGACGCCACCTGGGCCGATCGCGAGACCTCCATCGATGCCGCCACCTCCGATCCCTGGCGCGGTCGCGACGATCGTCGCCGGTTCCGGCGCGAAACTCATGATGTGGCCATCTTTGCCGCGCACGAGCGTGACCGCGTAGATCTTCGCGGACAGGTTGTTGGCGGAACCGCCGATGAGCAGCGTCGTGGGATCCTCCGCGCGAACGAAGAGACCGCCGAGCGGCCCCGGGACGCCAGGGGGTGTTCCCAGATCGGAAATCGCATAGCTGGCGTCGAAGGGGACGCTCAGCGACTGGCCGTTGGCGATGCTGACGATCGCCAACGTCGTCAACGTGATGATGGTGCTTCCCAATTGCATGCTTTCTCCCTGGTTCGCGTTGGTGCCGACCGCCTGCGGGCCATCGTAGCCAAACGACATCCACCGACGCAATGCTGCGTCGTCGCACGAGGAAGATCACGTCGCTATCCGGACTTACTGCGCCGGAGCCTTCGGTTTCAGATAGTCGTTGTTCAATTCCCAAACCCCCTTGAACGGTTCGTTCAGCGGACGTCCGTTCGCCGCTCCCGGCGGCCTTCCCTCACGGAGAAGCAGGATCAAGTCTGACAACGCCCCAGGGTGCTGCAGGATGTAGCTGTGTGAGCTCGTCCCGGAGACCTCGCACTGGATCAGTTCCGGCTGATCGACGCGACCGAGCAGATCTCGCATGTCGGGAGTGAAGTCCTTCAATTCCATCTTGCCCAGACGCTGCTGGCTGCTGAAGAGCCAGCCGGCCCAGTCGAGCGCCTTGTCGGTGGGCGAGAAGTAGATCACGACCCGTTCCGCGCAATTGGCCAGACCCTCGCCGAAAAACCGCTGCCGGAAGACATCCACGTCGATGTCCGGTGCTGCCAGAACGAGTGTCTTGAGCTTGAGTGTGCTCGCGGTCGTCTGGTCGGTCAACGGGACGGGATTCGTCAGATTCAGCAGATGCGTCACAGCGCTGCCGCCCACTGCGCCACGGAGTTCTGAATTCAGCTCACGAATGGCGGTCGTCGCGACATCGGTGCCGCGGCTATGCGAAACGACGTGAATGCCCTGGATCTGCGGAGAGGACGCAAGCGCAAGCAAGACCATCTTCAGGTGGACGACGGTGAATTCACCCGATTCGCGGTCGCGGGCATACTCAAAGACGCCCGCACCGGCAGGCCATGTGTACGCGATCGGAACTCCCTTGCGCCCGCCGAAGTGCCACGCTTGGGCTATCCGCACCACCGCGTCGTCGAAACTGTTGTTGAAGCCGTGCACGAACAGCACCGCTTCCTTGCGATCGGTCTGATCGACCAGCGGTTGCATCGCCTGCAGCATCCCCTGCACGGCCTTATTAAGAATCTCGAGGGCATCCGGCCTCCGATAGAAACGGCGATCACGGGCCTCCATGAGGGACTGCAGCGATGGGATCGTTCCGAGTTCCTCGATGCGGACGACCGCCGGCACGTACTCGTGTATCCGCGCCGCCGAGGTGCTGTCGGCGACCAACTCGTCCCACGTGACATCCGCACCTAGGCGGACCGTGGCAATACCGTAGGCGAATCCCATGGCCCGACCGTATCCGTATTCAACCCCGCGCTCGGAGGTACGTTCGGCGGCGCGGTCGGTGACGTAGAACACCTTCACATCGGTCGTTCGCAGTGCCTCGGGAACCTGATCGAAGACCGCACGTCCCTGGTCGCCATACATGACGTATGGCGTCGGCACCATGTGCTCGGTGCAGCCGTACGCGAAGAAACAGAGAACGACGAGGAGTTGAAACCCACGCATAAAGAGGAGAATACGGCTTCTGCGAGATCGGCGGAGTCACCGCAGAGGTTTCGCACGCCCTGTTCGTGCGGCAGTCTCACGCTGGCCATGCGCTCCCCGGGGCGCCGAAGCGCGTTCCGGGTACGAGCCGCAATCCGAACACTGTCTCGAGGACCTGCAAGAGATCCTCCGGCGATTCGATGTCTCGCGATTCGATCACCTCCGAGCCGCGTCGTCGTGTGAACCTTCGATTCTGGACGCCAGCGCGAGTTCCATCCGGACCCACGATGGCCACGAGCAGATTTTGCCGGAACTTCGACGTGGGATTCGCGCTGGTCCACCAGTTGGCCAACTGACGATCGATCGGAG
>JBBQCR010000145.1:0-8097 GCA_038318935.1 Phycisphaerales bacterium | reverse complement strand
CGGCACGCTCTCGTGCCGCACCCGCTCGCTCGGGCGGGCGGGAATCAGCGCGTGTTCGAGCACCAGCCGATCACCGTCGCGCACCAGAACAGCGGTGGCTTCGGCTTGGGAACTGCGAGCCGCCTCCGCCAGAATCCGCTCGATCAGCACGTCGATGTCCTGGATCTCCAGCAGTTGCGTGCCGAGTTCCTGCGCCGCGGACAGTCGCTCTCGCGACTCTCGCGCGTCGCCCGCGATCGCTTCGTTGGCGACCTCGAGCAGTTGATTGAGATCGTCGAGCCGCGCCAACGCCACGTCGCGCTCCTTTGCTGCCTTGCTGGCGCGGGCGTGTGCTCGCAAGCGGGCCACGAGTTCGGGACCGGGCGGCAACTTGACAAGGTAGTCCGCTGCGCCGCACGCGAACGCCTGCGCCTTGGTGTACACATCGTCGTTGGCACTGAGCACCAGCACCGGAACGTGGGTGAGCGCTGCTTCGGCGTGATACGCGCCGACGAGCGCCATGCCGTCACCGTCGGCGAGTACGAGATCCTGCAGAATGATGTCGGGATCGACGCGTCGCGCGACCTCGAGGGCATCACGCACCGTCGGATGGGTGACGATCTCGGCGCTGACGCCCTCCGTCTTCAGCATGGCGCGGATCGCCGCAGCGACCATCGGCTGATCGTCGACAACGAGGGCACGGAACGCCGGCACTTCGTCAACCACTGGCCACCTCGCGGCGGAACTCGATGCGCCAGCAGCGGTGGATCCGCTCGTTGCGGAAATCTTCCGGCACCGTCTGGTTGGTGATCTCGCGAGCATGGAGGTCGGCGGGGACCTCTGCCTCATCGAACTTCAGCCCGCGCGAGTTCGTGGAGAAGTACAGGACGGCACCGGGCGCCATCCATGCTCGCAACCAACGAAGCAGTTGCGGCCAGTCGCGGTCGATGGCGAAGGAATCTGCCTGCATGCGCTTGGAGTTGGAGAAGGTCGGCGGGTCGCAGACGATGATGTCGTAGGACTCGTCCTTCGCCGGTCCCGCCGCGAGGTACGCCAAGCAATCCTCGTGGACCAGTCGATGGTCGGGGCCAAGGCTGAATCCGTTGAGGGCAAGATTTCGCTCCGCCCAGGCCAGATAGGTCTTTGACATGTCCACCGTGGTCGTCGCCGAAGCCCCGCCGCCCCGGGCGTAGACGGTGAACGCACCGGTGTAAGCGAACAGATTCAGCACGCGCTTTCCTGCCGATCGCTCGCGTACCAACTGTCGGGTAAAGCGATGATCGAGAAAGAGGCCCGTGTCGAGGTAGTCGGAGAGGTTGACCTCGAACTTCAGGCCGAGTTCCTGCACGACCTTCACGAAGCCTCGCGTGTCGAATCGTTCGTATTGGTCACGATCGCCGGCGCCATCGCGCTGTCGCGCGCGAAACTTAATGAACAGACGTTCGCGCGGAATCTCCAGTCCAGTCAGGATCTCCTCTTCGGCCAAGCGGCGGTACGCGACTTCGCGCTCGAAGGTGTCGTCTCTGGTGCGGTGGTAGAACCACGCGACCACATCACCCTCGTACCAGTCGACGATCATCGGGAACTCGGGAATGTCCTTCTCGTACAGCCGAAAGCACGTGATCCCCTGCCGCCGCGCCCATTTGGCGACGTGGCGGAAGCGATTCACGAGGCGGTTCGCGAGCATGGGCGAGACATCGTACGGGAGAGCGGGCCCCTGTTGCGAGACTGCGGTCCGCGCGATGGCCTACCATGGCCCCCTCCCCGCCATGCATACTCGTCGATTCGTCGTTCAAGCCGCCCTCGCCTTCACGGCGCTCTACACCATCTGGGGATCGACCTATCTCGCGATCCAGATCGCTGGCAGGGCGGTGCCCCCGTTCCTGATGGCGGGGTCGCGATTCCTCGTCGCGGGCACAATCCTTCTGGCATTCTGCTTCGCGTTTGTCGGCGTCACTCGCAAGGATCTTTCGCTCCGCAACTGGGGCGCCGCGTTCGTTGTCGGATTCGGACTGATGCTCATCGGAAATGGCGGCGTTGCCTACTCCGTGCAGCGCATCCCGACGGGCATCTCGACGGTCATCGTGTCGCTCACGCCAATGTGGCTGGTGCTCTTCGACTGGTTGCAGAAGCGGTTGGAAGGACGTGCTGTTCGGCCGAGTGCGGCGGTCTTCGTCGGCATCGGGCTCGGTATCGCGGGCATCGCCACGCTGAAGTTCGGTGGAGGCGGCGGCAGCGTCGCGTCGCTTGATCGGTGGGGCATCATCATCACGGTCGTCGCGACGATCGGATGGGCATTCGGTTCGATCTGGGGCCGCACTGCTCCGCGCGCCGGCTCGCCGATCACGGCCTGCGCGATGCAGATGCTCGCTGGTGGAACGCTGCTCCTCATCGCCAGCCCAATGTTCGAGTCCTGGTCAGGGGTGCGACCGACCGAACTTCCTTCATCGTTCTGGCAGGCGTGGGGCTACCTGGTCGTCTTCGGATCGCTCTGCGGCTTCACCGCGTACATCTGGTTGCTTCAGAATGTCAGCGCCGCGAAGGTCGGCACGTACGCCTATGTCAATCCGGTGGTCGCACTCATCATCGGCTCGATGATGAACGGCGAGCGCTTCACCGGAACCCAGGCCGCAGCCTGCGGACTCATTCTCTCTGGCGTCATGGTGATCACACTGTTCCGCGATCGAGCAGTCCGTCCCCGCACCCCGGTGGCAGACGCAGAGCTCAGTCCGCTGACGTCGCTCGCTGAAACAGCGCCACATGGGCCCCGCTCGGATCGCGGATGACGCAGTAGCGTCCGCCGCCGCCAGCTCGCGTCTTTCCGACAGCCTTGCCACCAAGGCGCTTCGTGACTTGCAACGATCGCTTGAGGTCGGCTACGGAGATGTACGGAAGCCAGCACTTCGGCAGTCCCTTCCCCGGGCCGCGCGCGTGACAGACCCCTGCGGCAATGCCGCCATGACTTCCGACCATGCAGAAGTCGTCGTAGCCACCCATGTCGAGGCCGACCGAGCCATAGCCGACAACGTCGGCGTAGAAATCCCGCAGCGTCGTCGCGTCCTTCACCGTGATGTCGCACCATTCGATCGCCCCGATCTTGGGCGCGAGTTCAATCGGTTCGAAGCAGGCGAATAGTGCGGTCGCCTCGGCGAGGTCGGTCAGCGTGCCGTAGCTGCAAAGTTTCTCGAATCGTTTCCACATCGCGCCGACGGTCGGATCGATGTGGGCCCGATCAATGGCGTCCTGAGAAACCCACTCAAAGACTTCGACGATCGTGCCGTCTTTTGCTCGTCCGATGATCGCGTCGCGGGCAGTGGCAAGCCCGAGCGATCGCAGCGTCGGGACGTGCTCCTGCACCAGATCGACGAGTTGCTTGGATTTCCCACGCTTGGGACGAAAGCACACGATGGCGATGATCGGCATCGCCGAAGCGTACCGGAGCGGCGACGATCCCGACGCGACTTGACACCACAATCAGCGGTTGATGACGCTCCAAGTCGTCGCTGGCGTGTTGATCGTTCCACCGCTCACCTTCGTCAGTCCGTTCATGATCCAACCGTTGACCTGACCGGTGATGCCGTTCCGCCAGACGAGATCACCCTTGGTATCACCGTTGAGATCCGCCGAAGACTCCAGCGTCCACTCCAGCGGAATCGTGCCGATCGTCGCGCCTTGCTTGCGACTGAGCGATTCGAGCAGCCAGCCGCTCACCAGTCCGGAGGTTGTGTTGCGCCAGACGAGATCGGCGCGGCCGTCGCCGTCGAGATCGCCGATGGCTTGAATCTGCCACATGCCAGGAATCGGCGGCGTGTTCGCGATGGGCCCCTGCGTAGCGATGGTCATTCCGTTGAGGAGCCACCCGGAAACCTGCCCGGCACCGTCACGGAGAATGATGTCCGAGCGGCCGTCACCATTGATGTCGCCCGTGCCCACTGTTTCGAGGGTTCCGGCGTTGCCGATCGTGCCGCCCGCCACTCGCGTGACGCCGTCCATCAGCCATGCGTGCACGTTGTTGGTGGCAGTGTTGCGGAAGAGAACGTCGGCCTTACCGTCGCCATCGATGTCGGCGATGCCGATGACGACAAAGGTCGCCCCCACCGAGTTCGCTCCGATCACGGCACTGTTGGTGACGACCGTCACGCCGTTCATCAACCAGATGCGCATCACGTTGCCGGCGTCGCGCCAGAGAATGTCGGCCTTCCCGTCTCCGTTGAAGTCGCCCATGCCCTCCGCTGTCCAACCAGCGCTGGGCGCGATGTTCGTCGCTCCGCCGCCGGATTGCACCAAGCCATTCATGTACCAGACCTGCGCTGCGTTGTTGGTGGAGTCGTGCAGAGCGATGTCGGAACGCAGGTCGCTGTTCATCCGATCACGACTGGGAACGGCACCCACGAGAACGTCGTCGACGTACCAATCGTCGTTGGTCTCCACCGAATCGGTTCGGAAGCGGAGCCTGAATCCATCGTGCAATGCATTTGTCGGCAGTTGATGCTTCCATTGCACGAAGTCGACCTGGTTGTTGCCGTCAGAGGTGATGGTGTTCAGCGTCAGCCAGTCACCGCTCGCGGACCAGTATTCGACGAACAGTTTCTTGCCCGTCTCCACCCCGATGTGCTGGGTCCAGTAGCTGCAGACACCGACTGCGTTTCCAGCGAGCTGAATACGGTTGGAGCGAATTTCGTCGAACTCGTAGATGCCAGCGCCGGTGGTGTCGAGGTTCATCGAGAAGCTGGCGCTGGGTTCGTTCAGCGCAGCGGTGTTTGAAGTCGCGCCATTGACGTACGTCCACTTGGTAACGTCGAGCGTGCCGCTGGGAAAGGTGTCGATGAAGTGCTTCGCAATCGGCAACTGATCCTGCCCATCGCACGAGACGACGCTGCGATAGGCCACGATCTGCGCGACTTCACCGGCGCCAAACTTCAGATTTGCTCCATTGATTCCATCGCAGCCGCCGTTGGTAGCGCACATGATGTGGCAGTCGCCATTGCCGTCGCAGTGTGTAGCGTTCCAATTGTGACCGATCTCGTGTGCCGAAAGGGACTGGCGAAGCGGCAGCAGCGTCGTGTACCGGCTTTGGATGGTCGAGTACGCGAGATTGCCGTTGCCTGAGCAGTCGTTGCCCGCCTGATTGCAAACCACACCGACCCAGGCGAGCCCGAGCGTGTTGCCCGCGAGGTTCTTGCCGGTGAAGAGTTGGACGACCTCGCGCTGAATAGCGTTTTCGGGGGCGGCGTTCCACTTGTTCCGCACTTCGCAGAGCTGGAGTTCGGCATCGCCTGAGGTGTATGGATCGTCGATTGTCGTCCGGACCACGAAGGTCGTGAACTCGTAGCCGATGTTGACGTCCCGGTCGTAGATGAAATCGACACCGTTCATCACCGTCTCAATGTCGTTCACAGTCTGGGTCACCGAACTTCCGTTCTTGACGTAGAACTCGAAGTCGGCATCAAAGGCAATCTCCAGAATCTGCGGCTGTTCACCAGCGATACCGCCCTGCTCGCCTCCGCCGCCTCCGCCAGGGACGCCATCGACCATCCAATCGGGCATGCCGAGCGTGATGAGTGCGTTGCCGCAGATGCCGCCTTGCGGCACAACATCGCGGGTGTCGTAGACGACATGCGTACTAGGTCGGACCCGGTCATCGTCCGTGAGCTCAGCGGCGGGCTGCACGAAATAGGTCCCTTCCTCACCGAGATCGATGAGACCACTCAGATGTCCATCGTTCAGTTGCAGCGCAACGCCGTGCCCTTCGATGCCGTCCACGAGTCCGCGGTATGTGTGGACCGGTGGCGCCGGGTAGGGAACGAGTTCGTGACGAGCATTCTCAACGTACACCTGAAACTCAGGAGAGCGGAATGATCGTTGCACCGCGCTGATCGCCCGCACCGACCCGGCGATCTCGATGCGCACGTCGAATCGCTCGGGGACTCCGCCCGGAAGGGCGAGTTCGTGCACCGTAAAAGTCTTCAGCTCCGGGATCTTCAGCGGTGGCGCAGCGCAGGCATGCTGCGGGCACTGCAACACAGACGCGACCGCCAGCGTGGCAATGACGGAAGAGAGCAACGGCGAGGAAGATCGGCCCATGGCGGAAGCGTAGTCCGCCGCATGACCGTTCCTCCAGCAGCAAACTCCCGCAATTCCATCGAATGCGGACGAACGTCCCTTACGGTTGCCGGAGCGACTGCTCGACGATGTCGATCACCCGCTGCTCGCTCAGACTCACTTGGAAGAACATTCCCAGAACGCCGCCGCTCGCGTGAGCGACCGCCTTGGCGTACCCCAAGAGGTCGGTGCGAAACGTCGTGAGTTCTTCCTTGGTGAGGGTCTTGCAAAGCTGCGCGGCGTACATCCGCCAAACCGCCCGGACGTTGTCGTTGGGGCCGCGTTCGAGCCATTCCTTGAAGTGCTTCAGCGACTCGCTGTCCTTGGGGACGCCTGATCGAATCGCCGCGTCCATGACCGCCGTCGCCTCGCTCGGATCAAGCCTGCCATCGGCCCACGCGATCTCGACCAGCGGATAGAGCTTGAAGGCGACAAGCATCTCGCCGCGAAGCTGCACAGCGAGCATGCGGTCGAGCGCGGCGTCATCGGTGATTCCAGAGGCTTTGCTGAGCTCCGCCTTGTCCATCTTCGCGTGGAAGACGGCCTTCAGCTTCTCGACGACCTCCGCATCCTTGGAACGGAAGTACTCCTGCTCAAGGCCGAGGCGACGATCGTCAAATGAGTCGTGTGAGAATGGTCCGGTCATGGTGGCACTCCGCCCGTGGCGGTGAAGTTCGAGAATTGGATCAGAACACGGACGGTAGCGGTCCGTCCGAATTCGGTCAATCAGACGGTTGGGCGTTCACACCGCCGAAGGTTCCGGCTTGCGGCGGGGCATCGCTCAGATGGCAAAGTACTTCGCGTCAGGGTGGTGCACGATGATCGCGCTCGTCGATTGCTCTGGGTCGATCTGCCAGTTTTCGGTGAGCACACAGCCGATGCGCTCGGGTCGAAGCAATCGGAAGAGCTTCTCCTGATCCGCCATCTCGGGGCAGGCTGGATATCCGAACGAGTAGCGGCTGCCCTGGTACTTCTGCGTGAACAGTTCGCGGATGACCGCCGAGTCATTTCCTCCGATGCCCAGCTCCGCTCGGATCCGCTTGTGCCAGAGTTCCGCGAGGGCCTCAGCGCACTCGACGCCCATGCCGTGCATGTACAGATACTCGGTGTACTCGTTGGCTTCGAAGAGACGCTTCGCGCGGTGACTCACTTCGGATCCCATGGTCACGCAATGCAGGGCCAGGACGTCCTTCACACCACTCTCGATCGGACGGAAGAAGTCGCTGATGCAGAGCCGTCCTCGCGAAGACTGGCGCGGGAAGCGGAATCGTTCCACTTCGCGATCCTGATCCTTGGCGTCGAAGACCACGAGATCGTCACCGACGCTGTTGCAGGGATAGAACCCGTAGACCACTTGCGGCCGAAGGATGCGCTCTTCTCGGCAGAGCCGCTGCAGTCGCGCGAAGATCGGCTGGACGGTCTCGGCGAGCACGCGCTCGTACTCGACCTCGGACATCGCACCCTTCTTGAATCCCCATTGCCCCCGGTACAGCGCGGTGGTGTTGATGTACGGGTAGATGGCGTCGAGATCGATCGACTCGACGACCCGGTGTCCCCAGAATGGTGGCGTCGGCACCGGCAGATCGCTGCGCACTTCCGAACGGACGGGAGCCACTTCCGTCGCGCAGCCACGCGGCTCGAGCCGCTGCCCCTGCTTCGCATCGACGGCGGCGCGCTTCTGGAGCCGCGCGTCAATCTCTTCGTCGATGCGGGAAAGCGTGCCCGCAGACAGCGCGTCGCACACCGCGAGTCCCTCGAACGCGTCGCGGCCGTAGTACAGCGGTCCCTTGTAGATGTTGCGCAAATGTCCCTCTGCGTAGTGCCGCGTCAACGCCGCACCCCCGAGCATGACCGGCACGCTGATGCCGAGTTCGTTCATCTCGCGCAGGTTGCTCTCCATCACGGTGACGCTCTTGACGAGCAAACCGCTCATGCCGATCGCGTCGGCGTCGGTGCGCTTGTAGGCGTCGAGAATGGCGCTCAGATGCTGCTTGATGCCGATGTTGTGGACCTCGT
>JBBQCR010000144.1:0-8108 GCA_038318935.1 Phycisphaerales bacterium | reverse complement strand
GTGCATGACGTTTGAACCAGAAGAGGAGGGCAGGAAGAGGGCAGATCGTTGACTGAATCCGAGCGGACCGATCTCCATATCGGTCGCTCAGCCCCCAGAGTTGAATCCCTTTATTGGACGCGGGAAGAAGGAGTCTAGATCGTGCTATCGGGCCAACGAAGCAACAGTTCCCAAGATTGGCCTGCTTCCTTGCGTTGAACTGACCCGAAGTGCTGCCGCTCCGAGGCCGAACGCCCAGCTGATCCGGCTGCGTCACTTCGACTCGGCGTCGGGTCGCGGTGCCTGCTGAGACGCCTCCGACGCGAGGAGCGAGCCCACCACATCGAACGCTACAAAGCGGGTGTACGCGTCCATGGTCGTGACGTATATCTGCTGTCGGAGGCCAGACTTGGGATCGCTCCTCCCGGCCGCGTACTGACCCAGCCGCATCAGGACATCGTGGTTGTTGGCGTCGTAGACGCGCGAGGTTTGGCTCGACGGGCCCATCCGATTCGTACCGGGAGCCGACGCCGCTCCCGAGTCGCCCATCGACATCGTGAGCTCCGTCACGCTGGCCGTGGTCGCCGCCGCGCGATCGTTGGTGTACGCCTGAGCCGCGATCCCGAGCTTCAGCGGCTGATACGGGCTGTAGGCCGTGATAGTCCCCACGAACAGACCTTCGACCTGGAGGACTCGCATCAGGGCACGAGCATCGGCGTCGGTCGAGATCTGCTCAAGACCCAAGCCCTGCATCGCCGCGAGCGTGCGATTCAGCGGCAGGCAACTGATCCCCTGCACCCCGTCCACTTCGATCACGAACGCGTCTGACATGTGCAGGACGTCGATTGTGGAGACGCCGCTCTGGTTCATCAGCGGTGCCACCGCCCACACGCGTTCGCCGACGAACGGACTGTTCAGTGGCACCGGGGCGACGAGCTTGTCGTCGGACGCGCAGCCGGAGAGGGTGACCGCCAGCGTGAACGTCACCAGAAATGCCGAGCCGCGAACGAGAACCTTCAGCATGGGCGTCCTGCCTCGGATGGCCGATGACGATCGCGCATCACGGGCGGATCGGCAGTGACCAAAGGGGTGCTGCTGTGAGAGAAGGGCGTCCTGCCCCCCTTTCGTTCCCGTCTATCGACTCGGCGGCCCGAATCTGCTCAGCGATGGTCTGCGGCGGCCGAAGGCGCGGACTCAGTCCCGGCGGAACCAGACTCGGTATCGGTCGGCACGTTGGCCACGGCGCCGCTTCGATGGGGAGCCATTGGGTTCGCTCCGTTGTGCTCCTCACCGAGCGCAACCGACCAGAGATTCTCCACGCCACCACGGTTACTCACGAAGTAGATGCGATCGTCGGCGCCCCACACCGGCTGCATGTTGCGGAACTTCCCGCTGGTCAGACTGGTGCGGCCGGTTCCGTCGACATTGATGACCCACAGATCCGACTGCTCTGGCAGATCGCTCGGCTGTGCGGTCGGATCGACGACGGTGATGAAGACGATCTGCTGGCCGTTGGGAGACCAGTTGGGCTGGATCACCGCGGCGTTCTGGGCACTGACGATCTCGGTGGGGTTCATCGCCTGTCCGTTGGAGAGATCGACCGTCCAGATGCTGTAGAAGCGGCTGCCCTGCTGACGGGCTCGCTGGAAGAGAAGTCGATTTTGCGAGGCATCGGGCGACCAGCGCGGGAGGAAGCCCTCGCAGAGGAAGGTCGAGCCCGAGGGCTGGCTGGCGTCAGCGGTCCAGATCTCCCACCGTCCAGTTCGGCCGTTCTTGCGAGCGAACGCGAGTTGCTTGCCGTCCGGCGACCAGGTCGGCTGGACTTCGTCGTCGCCCTCGAAGGTGATCTGGGTCGGTCGACCGCCATCGGTAGACATCGTGAAGATGTCCCAGTTGCCGGTGCGGTTGCTGACAAAGGCGATTTGCTTCCCGTCCGGCGAGATCGCGGGCATCATGTCTTCCGACGGATCGCTGGTGATCTGGGTCACCGTGCGACCGTCGATCGCCTTGCGGTAGAGATCAAAGCTCTGGCTGTGCTGCTTCGACGCGTAGACCAAGAACATCCCGCTACGATCGACATCGGGGGTGAAATCGCCACCTTCGGGAGCGAACGAGATCTGCTTCAGGTTCCCCTCGCCTTGCTGTCCGGTGGTCGGCACTTCTCCTGGAGCCGTCTCGCCGTACAGGCCCACCGTCACCACGTTTGAGAATCCCGACAGCGGAACTTCGGCGCCGGACGTTGGCGTGAACGCGGGCGAGCTCGACCTGCCCGCGTGGGCGGTCTTTGCTGGCGTCGACGAGGCTGACGGCGACTGCTCGCTGGTCTGCAGGCTCGAACAGCCGCCAGCGAAAACAAGGAGCGAGAGGTTGGCGACGACGAGTGAGCGACGAGTCGACTGCGGCATGAGCGTGTTCCCCGGAAGGCCTCTGATCAGCACTGCGTTTCGCGTGCGGATGAACCACGCTCGCACAGCGGCGTGAAACGTCCGACCGGCCTTATCGGACGACCTCGAGGGTCGCTTGAGGCGGGCTTCCGAGATTCGGTGGAGATGAACCGCTGATCGCCCGCACAGATGGAACTTCCGCGACCGCGCCTCAGACGCAAGGTCGAGAACGCAGTGTGATGTCGGCAAGCGGGGGTTGAAGTACGATGGTCGGTCTGGAAAATCGGGACTCCTCCCGACGAGCTTCGGCGCGAGACCCGCGCGACGATTGCTTGCACACGTTCGACTTCGAGAAGATTGCGTAGCTCAGTTGGTAGAGCAGCGGTCTTTTAAACCGCGGGTCCCGGGTTCAAGTCCCGGCGCAATCACTGACCTTTGCCCGCGTGTCGGGTGAAGGTGCTTGGGCGATGGAGCCGCACGATGCGGCCCCGTTTCCTCGCACAACATCTTCCGACGCATCCTCGATGAGGCGCGAAGGCTCACCGCCCTCACCTCTCAGGCCCACACCAAGGAACGGAACGGCTGATGCTGGTGCTCCACGCCGTCTGGACGAAAGGCGGACTTCATTGCTGGGCAGAAGAAACCGACGCGGCACTTGTCGCCGTGACGGCCTCTGCGCACTCTGAACGTCTCGCCGATGTGAACGCTGCGTCCGACGCGGCTGCGAGCGCGACTCCTGCGCGTGGTGCCGATGCGCTCACCATGCCGCATCCGTTCGCCGCGCACGCCGAGGTCATTCGACACGCCCTCATCAGCGCGAATCTCGCTGACAGCGATGACTTCAGCGAAGACGCCGATGTCACAATCACCGTCCCCTACTTCATTCCGCCGGGCGCGACCGACGCGGGAGGTGGCGTCCCCGTACCGAGCGACCGCGCTGCTGACTTCCTCAGCTTCGACGACGACACCCGCCTCGAGGCCTACGCCGGATCGGCGGAGGTTCCCGTCGCGAGGATCCGCAACGAGCGCTTGCTGACCTTTCTCCTGCGCATTGAAGGGGCACGGCTCAACGGCCGGACCGGCGACATCGCCCTCGCTCATGAACTCGCCTATTGGGGTGCAGTCGCGGAGTTGGCAACCGACCTGCTTGGTGATCAACGGGTGATTCCCTCGCTCGTGCAGGAGCGTTCGGGCCGAGTGCGCGCCGCGTGGGTGCCGTGGCTCGCGGACGCTCGGACCACCGCACGGGTGTCGGGACTTCTCGAGAGCATGCCAGCAGCCTGCCGCTGCGCCAACGACGAACTTCGCGGCGCCGCATGGCCGATCCTCGAAAGCTCGCTTGGCTCCATGACCGACATGTTCGTTCGCGAGACGCTGGTGCTTGAGAACTACGGCGAGGCGATCGAGGATCGAGATCCCAGCGGCGATCCGCACGTCGCGTGGCTGACTGGCCTGCTCGGACACGAGGATGTCGTCAAAGGACTCGCCTCGGGTGACACTGCCTTGCTTCGCGGCGCGCGAGCGTGGATCGCCCAACTCGACGACGTCGCCGAAGGTCGCCTCGTACGGCTCTGCCTCGAACTCAACGAGCCTGAAGGCGATGGTCACGTCGGAGATCTCGCGCCGGAACTCGCGATGAAGGCCGCGTGGCGACTTCGATTCAAGCTCGTGACGACCGACGATCCTCCAGTCTTCATCGACGCGGAGCAGATCTGGGAACAGGGCGCGGGCGTGCTCAAGGGTCTGCTTGCCGGTCTCGGAAAGGATGGCGAGGAAGCGAGCGACATCCTGCTCGCCGAACTGGGTCGGGCGAGTCGCATCTGGCCGCGCATCGAGAAGGCGCTCGACGACAGCTCCCCCGCGGGCATCGATCTCTCGACCGTCGAGGCGTATCAGTTCCTGCGCGAGTACCGACCGATTCTCGTCGAGGCGGGCTTCGAAGTGCTCGTGCCGAGTTGGTGGGGACAGGTCTCAAGCCGACTCGGCGCCCGACTGCTCATCGACAGCGATCCCGCCGATGGGCTCAACGGCGCTTCTCCCCACGGCAGCGCCGCCCGGCGGAGCGAACTCGGACTGCACAGCCTCGTCAACTACACGTGGCAGATCGCCCTCGGCGAACAGCCACTCACGCTCGACACGTTCCGCGAACTCGCATCGCAGGGCTCGCCGCTCCTGAAGGTCAACGGTCGCTGGGTGGAGATTCGCCCAGAGGATCTCCAAGGCGCGAGCAAGTTCCTCGCTGAACATCCCGGCGGACAGATGACGCTGCTGGAAGCCTTGCGGCTTGCCCACGGACTCGACGGCGCCACGGCCGGTCTGCCCATCCTCGGCCTTGATTCCACCGGTTGGGTGTCGGATCTGTTGCGGGCTTCGGTCGGCTCGGAAAAGCTGCTGCTCATCGACCAACCCGCGCGTTTCCGCGGTGTGCTTCGTCCGTACCAGCGCGCTGGCCTCTCGTGGCTGGCGTTCCTGGACAAGTTCGGACTCGGGGCGTGCCTCGCGGATGACATGGGCTTGGGCAAGACCATCCAACTGATCGCCCTGCTGCAGCACGAGCGGGCGATGTTGGACGCCCAACTCGATTCGCAAGCGGAACTCGAAGCGGTGCCAGCCGATCCGCTGTCGATCCAGGCACTCGCCATCCGAGCCAAGGTCGGCCCGACGCTGCTGGTCGCACCGATGTCGGTGGTCGGCAACTGGCATCGCGAGCTGACCCGGTTCGCCCCCGAACTCATCGTCCACGTCCATCACGGGCATGAACGACCGATCGGCGAGCGCTTCGAGCAGATTGCCCTCGCCAGCGACATCGTGATCACCACCTACGCCCTCGTCACGCGCGACAAGGAGACGCTTGCGCGAGTGCACTGGCGTCGCGTCGTCCTTGACGAGGCGCAGCACATCAAGAATCCGCCCACGAAACAGACCGCAGCTATCCGCTCGCTCCGCTGCTCGCATCGCATCGCCTTGACGGGTACGCCGGTCGAAAACCGACTCAGCGAGCTCTGGTCGATCATGGAGTTCTGCTCGCCGGGATACCTCGGCACGCAGGCCGAATTCCGCCGCCGCTTCGCAGTTCCGATCGAACGTCATCGCGACAAGAAGCAGGCCGAGCGACTCCGCAATCTCGTGCGGCCTTTCATCCTTCGTCGCCTCAAGACCGATCCGACGGTGATCACCGATCTTCCGCCGCTGGTCGAAAGCCGTCAGCACGTGCCGCTCACGGTGGAGCAGGCGCAGTTGTATGACTCGGTCGTCAACGACATGCTGCAGCGCGTCGATCTCGCGGAGGGAATCCGCCGTCGTGGCCTCGTGCTCAGCGCGCTCGTCAAGCTCAAGCAGATCTGCAATCACCCCGCGCACTTCCTCAAGGAGTCGAAGGCCGAGATGGAAGCGGACCGCGCCGACGCCAAGGCTCGCATCGCAGCGGCGGAAGCAGCCGCCGAAGCCGAAGCCAAGGGCGAGGATCCGTTGCCGCCGATTATTCTCGCGCCGGGCGAGCAGCTCTCGCTGCGCTCCGGCAAGGCGATGCGACTCATGGAGATGCTCGAGGAAGTTCTCGCCGCGGGCGACCGAGCGTTGATCTTCACGCAGTATCGCGAGATGGGTCACCTCCTGGTGACGATGCTGCGGCGCGAACTCAACAGCGAGGCGCTGTTCCTGCACGGTGGAACGCCGCAGGGTCGCCGCGAGCAGCTCATCGACCGCTTCCAGTCGGGCGATCCGACGACGCCGATCTTCGTGCTCAGCCTGAAGGCGGGCGGCGTCGGCCTCAACCTGACCGCAGCCAACCACGTCTTCCATTACGACCGTTGGTGGAACCCCGCAGTCGAGAATCAGGCGACTGACCGCGCGTTCCGAATCGGTCAGTTGCGCACCGTGAATGTGCACAAGATGATTTCCGCGGGCACGCTCGAGGAGCGAATCGACCAGATGATCGAACAGAAGACCGAACTCGCATCGCAGATCATCGGCGCCGGCGAGTCGTGGCTCACCGAGCTGTCGACGGGACAGCTTCGTGACCTGCTCTCCCTTCGACGAACATCGTTGGAGGAGGTGTCTTGACGCTGCCCCAACCGACTCCGGAACCCGCCGCCCAGCAACCTGCAGAGACCGCGGAGCTGGCAACGCCGTTACTGGCAACGCCGTCATTGGCAACGCCGTCATTGGCAACGCCGTCGCTGGCGCCGACGCCGGGTCAGCACGTCTTCATTCCAGGACAACCGAACAACGGCATGCGGCATCAGCGCCGCAACGAAGGTCCGCGGCGTATCAAGAACGGCTTGCGATTCCGCCGCAAGGAAGGGATCGACAATCTCCCTTGGCCAGCGAGCGCCTGGCTTCAGCGGATCGACGCACGCGTCGACGCCACGATGCGCGTCGAATCACTCGACTACGCGAGGGCCGGTCAGACCGCGTCGCTCGCCGTGACGCCGGGACTCGTCGACGCGGTCATCCAAGGTCGGGCCGCCCGCCCCTATCGAACCCGGATCGAAGTGCAGATCCTCTCGCCGAGCGAGTGGGATCGCATCGTCGCGATCATGGCAGCCGAAGCGATCTGGTCCGCGAAACTTCTCTCGGGCGAACTACCGATCGGTGTCGAGTCGCTCTTCCGTTCGCTCGGGCGCACGCTCGTTCCGGAACGCGACGACGAGCTGTCGTTCTCCTGCACCTGCGCGTGCTTTCCAGATCTCGGCGGATTGCCCTGCAAGCACGTCATGATCGCGTGGGCGATGGTGATTGAGCGACTGGAAGCCGATCCGCTTCTGTCGTTCACGTTGCGCGGCCTCGATGGACAGCGACTTCTCGAGCGCCTTCAGGAGGCTCGGGCGATCGCCACGCGCGGCGTCTCGCGTGCCCACTCGACGCCGCCGATCGCCGAAGCAGCGCCAGCCCTTCTGCCGGTCGAGCGCTGCCTGCTTGATTTCTGGAAGCCCGGCCGCCGACTGAACGAGATTGACGAGACAGCGCCAGAGGAGCATGTCCCGCACGCGCTCCTGAAGCGACTCGGGCCAAGTCCGTTTCAGGCCGGCGCGAATCGTGCGATCCACGCGCCGCCCGCGCCCGCGCGAGGAATGCCCGCGCTGCCGCCGCCGGTTGCCAACAGCAATCAACCGACAAGCAAGTTCCCGTTGGTCGGACTGCTCGCGAGCATCTACGACTCGATTGCCCAGGCCGGTCGAAAGCTGCGCGAGGCTGACGACGAAGCGGCAGCGAAGTGATGCCGATGCGGGCTGATCAGAGGATGCCCTGCGGCTCGCTGAAGGCGTCGCCGTACAGCTCGTCGTAGTCGGCCATCGACGCCCGCACCACCTTGAACGCATGATCGCGGCCATAGGTCTGGCGGATCACCGCGTGTGGTGGTTCGCCGGGCTTCAGCTTGTAGGTCGAGAAGTAGTGATGCAGGCGCTCGACAAAGGCGGCCGGCACGTCTGCGATATCCATTGCACTGCCCCACACCGGATCGTTCTTGAGCACGCCGATGATCTTGTCGTCCGCTTCACCGCCGTCGACCATTTGCAGCCCGCCGACGACGCGGGCATCGAGCATGATTTCGCCGCGGGTGATCGGGCGCTCGCTCAGGACGCAGATATCAAGCGGATCTCCGTCGGCATGTTCGGCCCCGGGACAAAGCGCGGCCACGCGCTCACCGCAGAACGTTCGCGGAATGAAGCCGTAAAGCGCTGGCGGCGTCGAACTCGTCCGCTGCGGACGATCGACCTTGAGATATCCAGTCGGCTTGTGGAC
>JBBQCR010000143.1:0-8131 GCA_038318935.1 Phycisphaerales bacterium | reverse complement strand
TGTTCACACCACCATGCGACTCAACCAGCGATTGGAAGCACGCGATACCGACCGTGTACAGCGCCGGTTGGCTGACGTCGGTTCGGTCGAGCACTTCTTTCGGACCGTTGAAGCAGAGATCGCTCAGGCGCGACCCGTTCGGTAGATCGCGGAGCGACTCGTCCGCAGCGGTCAACGTCTGGCGGGCGATCGGGAACGCGTCGAACCATGACTTGCCCATGCCGACTGCTTGCGCGCCCTGACCCGGGCAGAGGAGAACGGCAGTGGGATGCGTTGAAGAAGGCATAGCTCGCGGAGCGTAGCGGAAGAACGGGACCGCTCACATTTTCCAGACGCTGCTCGCCCACGTCAGACCGCCCCCGAAGGCGACGATGATCACCGGCTTGGGATTCGGCACCACGCCCGCTTTCCAGAGTTCGTCGAGGCAGAGACCGACGGAACCAGCGGAGCTGTTGCCGTACCGATCGATGTTGACGTAGACCTGCTCGTGGGTGAAGCCGATCTTCTCGCGGGCCGATTCGATGATCCGCAGATTTGACTGGTGGCAGATGACCTGACCGACGTCCTCGACCTTGAGGTTGGTCTTGGTCATCGCCTCTTCGATCACCTCACGGAACTTCGTCACCGCGAACTTGAAGACCTCGCGGCCGTCCATGCGCAGGTAGCCGAGGCGAACCGGATTGTCCTCATCGCCAATGATCTCTTGCGGCCGCTTCGGAATGTGCAGGGACTTCCAGCCGCGGCCGTCACCGCCCATCGACTGGTAGAGACAGCCCTTCGAGGGATCCGGATCGCGGGTGACAATTGCTGCGCCCGCGGCGTCACCGAAGAGGATCGAGACCGACCGCTCGCAATAGTCGATGGCGGTGGACATGGCATCGCAACCGACGATGCCGATGGTCTGGTGATTGCCGGCGCGGATGAGCGCCTCAGCAATGTTCAGGGCGTAGACGAATCCGCTGCACGCCGCGACGAGATCAAACGCCGCCGCTGGCGTCGCTCCCAAGGCGCCAGCAATTCGGCACGCGACCGACGGGCAGGTCATCTCCATCGTGCAGGTTGCGACGATGACCAGATCGAGATCGGTGGGCTTGATCTTCGCCGCCTCGATTGCTCGCGCCAGCGCATCGCGCGACAGCGTGAAAGTGCCCTCTTTCGTGGGGTCGCAGATGTGCCTGGCCCGAATGCCGGTCCGTTGCACGATCCACTCGTCGGGGGTGTCGACGATCTTCTCGAACTCCGCGTTGGTAATCGATCGCTCCGGCACGGCCGAGCCTGTGCCTGCGATCCGAACGCCGAAGGGCTTGTCATCAGATCGCATGCGGGGGAACCAGTGTCGGAGAATCGAGGGCGGACAATACGACTCCGCAAGACCGTCCGTCGCCGCAGGACCGTCCGTCGATTCGTTCGACGTTAGGCCGTCGGAGCCGCTGCAGGCATCTTGGCTTCCATCGCCGCGAGTCGCGTGGTGATGGCTTCGTTGACGCGACTGAGCACGAAATGGCGGCCGCGGACGATAGCGTTGGTCATCGTGCGAGCGACGCTCGATCCGTGCGAGATCAGGCACACGCCGTTGACGCCGAGAAGCGGAGCGCCGCCGAACTCGTGGTAATCGTGCTTGGCGTAAAGACTCTTGATGACCGGTTCCAGCCGCAGCACGAGTTCGGGATCGGTGTCGATCACCTCACGCGACAGGGCTCGGAAGATGCCCGCGGAAAGACCTTCGGCAAGCTTGATCATCACGTTGCCGACGACCCCGTCGGTGATGACGACATCGGCCTCGCCGTTGAACACGGCGCGGCCCTCGATGTAGCCGGTGAAGTTGAGTCCGTCGGCCAGTCGCAGGAGGTCGCGGGCTTCCCTGATGCCCGCCGTTCCCTTGGCCTCTTCGCCCCCCACATTCATCAGGGCCACGCGAGGGTTCTTGATGCCCAGAATCTCGCGAGCGTAGACATCACCCATCACGCCGTACTGGGCGAGGTGATGCGGCTTCGGTTCGATATTGGCTCCGACATCGATGAGGACCACTGGACCATTGAAGGTCGGTACGGTCACGGCGATTCCGGGGCGATGCACGTTCGGCAACCGCCGCATGAACATCTGCGATGCCGCGACGCACGCACCGGTGTTGCCGGCGGAGATCCAGACATCGAGACGATTCGGTTCCTTCGGGCCGGCGAGCCTCGCGCAGACGTTGATCGACGAATCGCGCTTGCTTCGGACTCCTTCAACCGGTGAGTCGTCCATCCCGATCACTTCGGTCGTGTGCACGATTTCGACCCTGGGATCGCGGATGCCGCGCTCCTTCAGAGTCTCTTCGATGACCGTACGATCGCCCACAAGAACCAAACGGTCCTCGGGCGGAAGGTGGGCCAATGCGGCGATCGAGCCCTTCAGGATCTGGTCGGGGGCGTTGTCACCCCCCATGACGTCCACGCCAATGCGCATGGATCAGGATTCCGTCGGCTTGGTCGACTTCACCTGCAGGCCGGGGCGGACGTAGCCGCACGCTTGGCATGCGGAGTGCGGTCGCTTGGCTGCACCACAGTTGGGGCACAGCGTGGTGTGAACCGACTTGAGCGCTTGGTGAGCGCGGCGGCGTCGGGTGCGACCGGGCGATTGGCGAAATGCTGGGACCATGACGGGCCTCGTAGAGTCTTCAACCGGCCGCGGATGCGGATCGGTGTTCCCTCGGTTGTGGTCAACTCGGGGAGTTTGGAGCGAAGCGGAGAGTCTACGGGAGCCGCCGTGATTGTCAAAGGGTTGCGGTGCTTGAACGGCGTCCGCGCCTCGGCGGGTGGTACCTTGAACGCTTCGACACACTCCCATGCCACAGACCTCGCCGATGACTCCAGCCGTTCCTGCCCCCGCCGAGCCCAGCGCCTTTCCGAGGGTCGAGCTCTACACCGACGGCGCCTGTTCCGGGAATCCAGGACCGGGTGGCTGGGGCTTCGTCCTTCGCGAGCCCGTCAGCGGCAAGGAGAAGGAGGGATCCGGATGCGACCCACAAACCACCAACAACCGGATGGAGATGCTGTCGGTCATCGAGGGCCTCCGATCCCTCACCGCGCCTTCGCAGGTTCGGTTGGTCTCCGACAGCAAGTACGTGGTGCAGGGGTTGACCGAGTGGCTCAATGGCTGGAAGGCACGAGGCTGGAAAAAGGCCGACAAAAGCCCGGTCTTGAACCGCGATTTGTGGGAGGAGTTGGACCGCCTTCGACAGATTCATCGCATCACGCCGGAGTGGATTCGAGGACACCGGGGCCACGAGTTCAACGAGCGTTGCGATCGACTCGCAGTCGCCGCGATTGAACAGTGCAAGCGGCCGAGATGACTGCTCAGGAAGCGCAGGTCATCGCCAACAGAGTTATTGGCCGCCATCACAGAGCGGCACGAGTTCGCGCGACGAGCCCTCGTCGGGGCTCGCGCTGCATCTCTTGCGGCTTCGTCGGGCTTCCACTACATTGCTTCGTTCCCCGTTACGGCCCGCAAAGTGCGGGCCTGTTGTCAGAAAGCCGTCTCGATGCCCACGATCAATCAGCTCGTCCGCAGACCCCGGGTCGTTCAGGCCGCGAAGTCAAAGGTCAAGGATCTCGTCGCATGCCCGCAGAAGCGTGGCGTGTGTCTTCAGGTCCGCACCGTGACTCCGAAGAAGCCCAACTCGGCGCTCCGCAAGGTCGCCCGTGTCCGTCTCAGCAACGGCAAGGAAGTGACCGCGTACATCGGCGGCGAAGGCCACAACCTGCAGGAGCACTCCATCGTGCTCGTGCGCGGCGGCCGCGTGCGCGATCTTCCCGGCGTGCGATATCACGTCGTGCGTGGCGCTCTCGACTGCCTCGGCGTCGAAGGCCGCAAGAAGGGTCGTTCGCAATACGGCGTCAAGAAGAAGGCAGCAGCGGTCGGTAAGGGTGCCAAGGGTGGCGCTAAGCCGGCTGCGAAGAAGTAAACGACAGCTCGGGTGGACGGAACGGTTTTTCCGTTCGGTTTGCACGGTGAGAGAATGGTTGACTGCGGCACGATGTGCGTGTCGCGGCGACCGGCAGTAATCGCGGCACGACTCGGGTATGCCCATCGCCCAGCCGCGGTGAACCCTGCGAAGACCGATTCGGTCACACGACAGTGCCTCAAGGAGTCAGTGAGTTCATCATGGCCAGCTTTACCCGTTCCGAAGAGCAGCTCAAGCCCGATCCGCGTTTCCAGGATCGCACCCTTTCGAAGTTCATCAACTGCGTGATGGAAGGTGGCGAGAAGGCGACCGCGATGCGCGTCGTCTACGGCGCCCTCGACCTCATCCAGGCGAAGCTCGAGAAGGAGAAGCCTGAGAACCTTCCGAAGACTTCCATCGAGGTTTTCCAGAAGGCTCTCGACAACGTGCGCCCGGCGGTCGAAGTCCGCTCGAAGCGCGTCGGCGGTGCCAACTACCAGGTGCCGATGCAGCTCAACAAGCGCCGCCAGCTTTCGCTCGCGTTCCGCTGGATCATCGGCGCCGCCCGCGACGAAAAGGGCAAGCCGATGGCGATGCGCTTGGCGAAGGAACTCTGGGACGGCGCGAAGGGTGAAGGCAAGGCCGTCACCACCAAGGACAACACCCACCGAATGGCCGACGCCAACAAGGCGTTTGCGCACTTTGCTTGGTGATCGGAATGGGCTTGGTGATCGGAATGGGCGTGGTGATCGGTTGGGCTTGGTGATCGCGCCGGTTGACGCCGGCTCGTTCAGAACCAAAGAAGATTCACACAAGGCGAGCCGCAGGGCTCGCCTTGTTTCATGGGTGATTTCGTTTCTGGTTTCGGACCGCGACGTGGCCCTGCGACAATGCCCGCATGTCCGACCTCTCGCGCTATGCCCGCCAGACTCGACTCGCCGTGATCGGCGATGAAGGGCAAGAGCGGCTTCGCAATGGCCATGTGCTTGTGGTCGGTTGTGGTGCCCTCGGATCGGTGGCGATTGAACTGCTTGCACGGGCTGGTGTCGGAACGCTCACGATCGTCGATCGCGACGTGGTCGAAGTCAGCAACCTGCAGCGACAATCGCTTTACGACGAAGAGGACGCACGACGAGGCACACCAAAGGTCGAGGCAGCGAAGGCCCGCATCGCCCGCATCAACAGCGACGTCCGCGTTCGGGCGTTCTATGACGATTTCGCCGCCTCAAACGCCGAGCGCTATGCCGAAGGCGTCGACGTGATCGTCGACGGGCTCGACAATCTTGAGACCCGCTATCTGCTCAACGATCTCGCGGTCGCCCGGAACATCCCCTATGTCTACGGCGCAGCGATCGGCAACGAAGGCATGTGCGCGGTGGTGCGACCGAACGTGACGCCTTGTCTTCGCTGCCTCTTCCCGGAGTTGCCACCGGCAGGTGAGATAGCGACGTGTGAAACGGTCGGCGTCCTCGGTCCGCTGACCGCGATCGTCGCCGCGCTCGAGGCGACGCAAGCGATGAAGCTCTTGGTGGGTGATGTCGATGCCGTCGAGCCGGGACTCTTGCGCATCGATCTGTGGCGAAACCTCTCGCAGCGCGTTGTGACTTCGGCGGCTCGCGATCCCGAGTGTCCGTGCTGCGCCAAGCGGAGCTTCGATTTCCTCGGCGGCAATCGAATGCCCGCCATCAGCGTCTTGTGCGGCAGGAACGCGGTGCAGATCGCCGCGAGCGGATCGGGCGCCGTCGATCTTGACGTCTTGACCGCGCGGCTCGCCCACTCGGGCACCTTCGAGCGATTCGACGGACACCTCCGCGGCACACTTCGTGAGGAAGCGATGGAACTCACGGTCTTCGCCGACGGTCGGATCATCGTGCGAGGGACTCGCGAGCTGGAAGTCGCCCGATCAATTGCGGCGAAGTTCGTCGGAGTGTGAGAAACGGCAGTAGCGCTGCCTCCTTGGATTGCTTCGGTGTATTCTGAATATCAACAATGCAGGAGTTCCCACCGTGTCTGTGAGTCGTGATCAGGTGCTCGAGGCCATACGCGACATCATTCGCGACGATCTCAAATTTGCGGGGATGGCGATTCGCGAGGATCTGGAACTCGTCGGTGGCGGGCTCCGGCTCGATTCGCTCGACCTCTTGATGCTCGTGACGGGCATAGAGAAGCGCTTTGGCCACAAGATCCCGCAAAAGCAACTCAACGGCGAGACAATGAGGACAGTTGGTCGCTTTGCCGACTTCAGCTATGCCAGTCTCTCGGCGGCGGGACGATGAGCGACTTGACCAGCTTGATCAGCCGATTACCACATCGCACGCCGTTCGTCTTCGTCTCCGAGGTGATCAGTGCGGACAAGGAGTGCGTCGAGGCAGTGTGGAACATCGCTGGGACTGAGGATTTCTTTCGAGGTCACTTTCCTGGCGATCCAATTGTCCCGGGCGTCTTTCTGATTGAGGCTCTCGCGCAAACCGCGGGGTTATCGATGATCGTGATCAGTGGCGGTCGTCAGCAGAGCGGCCACGTCAGCGGGATGCTCGTCCAGTCCGACGTGCGATTCCGTCGTGCCGTTCGGCCGCCCGTCCACGTCTCGCTCCACGCGATCGAGAGCGGAAGCTTCGGCGGACTCCATCGATTCACCGTTCGGGCAACGGTCGGAGGAGAAGTTGCTGCGGAGGGGACGCTCGTTCTCGCGGTCTCGCAGTCCGGCGATTTCGCGCACTGACGGACGGCGTCAATGGCGGCGCCCGACGACCTGCCGCAGCGCTCGCATCGTTCCGCTCGCGCTGGCGCAGAGGCCACGCCCCAGCTTTTCGAGGGTTGCATCTACCGCGCTCACGATGGACCGACATTGCGCATCGTCGATCACCAGCGGCGGAGTGAACTTCATCACGTTGGTCTCGCTATCGGTCACCTGACAGAGAATGCTGTGCGTCACCAGCATCTCCATCACGAATGCCTGCCCAAAGACCAAGCGTTCGTAGCCGCCGATGAGCGGAAGACGAGCGATAAGCCTCTCCGACGCCGACTTCTTCAACGCGATGCCAAGCATCAACCCACGGCCTCGCACCTCGGCGATGCAGGAATGACGTCCGGCGCACTCCTCGAAGCCGCTGCGCAGGATTTCGCCCTTCACTCGTGCCCGCTCTGAGAGCTGCTCTCGATCGTGGATGTCAAGCGTAGTCAGTGCCGCGGTCATCGCCAAGACGCCACCTTGGAACGTAGCGTTGTGCACCAGAGATCGTGACATGGAGTCGAACGTTGCATCCCAGATCGAGCCTCGCGTGAGCGTTGCAGCCACAGGAACAAATCCGCCGGACAAGGCCTTCGAAAGAACCACAATGTCCGGAACGCATGCCGGATCGTGATCGATGCCGAGGAATCGCCCCGTGCGGCCAATGCCCGTCTGTACTTCGTCGACGACCAGCAGCGTGCCGAATCGCGTGCACAACCGAGTGGCCTCGCCGAGATAGCCGTCCGAGAGTGCGCGACAAGACTTTCCTTGAACCGGCTCGATGATGAACGCCGCGAACCGACGCGACGCAAGAGCTTCCTCGAGGGCAGGAAGATCGTCGAAGCGGATCGAGCAGGATGCACCAAGCGATCCGAATCCGCTGCGCAGATGTTCGTTGCCGTTGGCGGCGAGCGCTCCAAGCGTCAGTCCGTGAAACGCCTGCTCACAGTGGAGGACCGCATCGCGACCGGTCGCCCGCCGCGAGAGCTTGAGCGCGCACTCCACGGCCTCTGATCCGGAATTGGAGAAGAAGGCATGTCGCAGATCGCCAGGCACACGCTCGGCGAGTCGGTGCGCGAGCAGCGCTGCAAGCGGGTTGCGCTCGAACTGCACCCAGCCCGGGTGTCCGCTACGAATCGCCGCGTCGAGCATCGCGATCATGTCTGGATGTGCACGGCCTATTCCATGTACCGCGTAACCTGCGATACAGTCGAGATACTCCCTCCCTGCATCGTCGACGAGGATCGAACCGTGGCCGCGTACGTATTGCCGATCGAAACTGGTCAGCCGAAGCAGTCTCGCGAACTGCGGATTTCCGTGCGACTCGTAATTCGCGTCAAGTTCACGCTGAGCGTCCGTCACGAGCCGTTCGAACTCGCTCTTCTGTACGGGCATCCAGTTACGATAGCGAAATGCCGCTCGTGGCCATCGTTCCGACGTTTAGGAATCTTCGGACACTTCCAGCCGTCGTGACG
>JBBQCR010000142.1:0-8150 GCA_038318935.1 Phycisphaerales bacterium | reverse complement strand
AGGCATGCCCGTGCGACGCAATCGAGCTCACGCCGCACTACGAAGTGACTGGCCTGTCGCGCGCGGAACTCATCTTCGACAAGACGAAGCTGCTGCAGGTGTTCGACGAGACGGTCGGCGAAAAACCGATGTGACGAGCTGAATCGGCCACACAGTCACCGACTGCCGCCTTGTTTGACGATTCTTCTTTGCGACCCGTCGTCGACACCGCACAATGCGGGCATGAGCACTCAACACGCCGCGCTGAACAATGCCGAGATCGCATCACTTCAGACGCAGATCGACGATCTGAAGAAGCGCCTCTCCGAAGCCCGTCGCCGCGCCGACGTCGAGCCGATCGGGGATCTCGCGCTCGTGGCTCGTGACGGATCGCCCGCACGACTCTCGACGTACTTCGGCGATCGCGACGATCTCCTGGTCGTCCACAACATGGGCATGCGCTGCGCGTACTGCACGCTCTGGGCCGATGGACTGGTGGGCTTCTGGCCGCACCTCAACGATCGCACGGCTGTCGTCCTCGTTTCGGAGGATCCGCCGCTGGCGGCCGACGCTTTCGCTCGCGATCGAGGGTGGCCCTTCCCGATCGCCAGCATGCACGGAACCGAGTTCGCGAAACTGCTCGGCACGGAAACGACTGCAGGCCACACGAGGCCCGGTGCCTCCGGATTCTCGCGCACGAGCGATGGCAGCATCGTGCGCACCGGCTTCGCAGAGTTCGGTCCCGGCGACGACTTCTGCTCCGCTTGGCCGCTCTTCGATCTGCTGCAAGGCGGCGCTGGCACCTGGGCACCAAATTTCAGCTACGCAGCACGCGGATGCGGGCCGAACTGCTGCTGTCGTTGAGAGCAGGATGTCCGCGCGTGAGAATCGTCCATACGACGTCGGTCCTCACGATTACTTCTTCGGGGCCTTCTTCTTGTCCTTGTTCAGACTGTCGAAGATCTTCAAACCCTCATCCAGCAGCGTGCCCGGATCCTTCACGAGATCCTCGACCTTGGGCATCGTCAGCTTCTGCTCGAGCTTCTTGAAGTTGCCCTTCTCGTCGCGGAGCGGTCCAAACATGGTGAGTCCGATCGACAGCGTCTTCGCGATGGCGCTATCCGGGCCGCCGATGGAATCGAAGAAGCGCCGGATGTCCGCCGAGAAATTGCCGGCCTGACTGGCGGGAATCGCGGTGGTGATCGCGACGGCGAACGGCGGCTTTCGCACAAGATCGATTTCGCCCTTCATATCGAGCTGCGTCTTCCAGCCCATCGTCCCCGCAGGTTGGCCGGGCATCTGGATGCGGAAGAGCTTGAGGCCGAAATTGTCGTAGGTCAGGATGCCGTTCTTCACGACAACCGCGAGCGGCTCGATGCGCGCCTCGGAGCCCTCGGTCGCCTTGTCCTTCAGCAGTGACATCAGCGTCGAGAACGGAGCTCCGTTGCGGAGCGTGACATCGCCGATCTCCAGCTTGAAGTCGCCGCTGAATTTCGACATGTCACCGTTGGTCGGATAGCTGAGGTTGGGGAGATTGAACGTCGCCCGCTCCTTCGCGAGTTCGATGTCGGCGAAGATCGGATTGATGACATAGAGCAGGTCTTCCTTGATGCCCGGCGAGAGCTTGAAGCTCGCAGTGACCGGACCTTGCGGCGTCACTGTCGCGATGCCATCCTTCACCACGATCGAGGGAGCGTTGAAGTCCGCGTACGGCGCCTTGAGGTTTGCCGAGAGCGTGCCACCAGTCTTCGAGGCGTTCGCAGCCTTGGCGGTGAAGTCAAGTTTGTCGCCGAGACTCCGCGTGATCGAACCGCCTGTTGCGGCAACGAGATCGACGAACACGGTTGGCAGTCCCTTGACGTTGGCGTCGAGATCAATGCTCGCGCGATCGGTCGTCACGGCACCAGCGGCGTCGACGAGATTGCGAATCGTGCCATCGATCGCGATGGTCGGAGCCGGTCCGGAAGCACCTGCCACCGCACCACGATCCTTCGCCGACAGCGTGATGCCCTGACCGAGATCCTTCGACGAGAGCTTGGTCACCAGGGCCGGCATGTCGAGACGTTGCGTTCCCGCCGCTGACGCCATGACATTGACACCCAACGGCTGCGTTTCGAGGACCACGTCGAGCGTCGCGCCAGCGATCTTCGAGCCATCCTTGACGAGCCCCTTCGGCAGGGACACGGTCGCGGCACTCAGTTGACCGACGAGATCGCCCTGGAAGCTGTAGCGCGTCGCGTCCGCGGGCATGCCCGGCTTCACGACCATGCCTTCAAGCGTCGCTGCGGGAACGCGCACCGTCACGTCGGTCGCCTTGGCCGTCACCGATTCGCCCTTTGCGAGCACGTCGACCGTGCCGGTGATGCGCGGGAACGCCGGGACCAGTTTGATCGTCTCGCCTTGAGGCGTCGAACCCATCGTGATGCTGACGCCGCCGTTGTCGCCGGTCCACGTGCTGAATCGCCCCCTCGACTGACCGATGAGCGTCTCAACCCACGGCATCGAGACGCCGGCGAGCTTCACCTCTCCGCTGATGCCCTGCAAGAGCGACGGTCCGCTGACCTTCGTCCAGCCAAGGTCGAACGTCGCGCCTTCAATCCGATCGGTCGGCGCTGTGGTGCCGATCGCCGCGAAGCTTCCTTGCGCCCGGGCGTTGTTGGTCGATGCGTCGACCGAAACGGTCGCGTCGAAGTTCTCGACCGCCAGACCCGACGTGATTCCTGGTGCCTCGCTCACGACGACCGAAGGAAGCTTCAGCCGAGCCGCGAGACCCGCAGGCAACTTGCCGGCCTTCAGGTCATCGAACTTGAAGGTCGTGGCGTTGGCCAGCGTCAGACCGAACGGCGCGTCCTTCGCGAGCTTCACCTTCGAGGCGCTATCGCTTTGCAGCGCCGCGATCAGATCACGACCGATCGAGCCATTCAACTCGAGCTTCTCGACCGCGACTTGACTCTTCTCAAGGTTCGCCGCGATCGAACCAGTGACCGGCTCGCCGGCGATGTCGGCGACGATCCGTTGACCGGGCTTGCCAGCAAGCGGCTCGTTGCGGAGCGCGAGGCTGAGTCCACGGATGTTCGCCGCTTCGATGATCGCCCGCTGCTGCGGCAACCACGGCGTGAGTGACGCCCCGTTCAGTCCCCGGACGTCGACCGTGCCGCGCACGTCGAGGGACATCGGGTCGACCGTCGCAAAGTCCTTCGGCAGATTGCGAAGCGTCTGCTTGAGACCGATCGTGGCCTGATCAAGCGTGCCGTTGAGATTGACTTGCGATTCCTTCGCGGCGTCCTTGGAAGCGATCGTGGCGACGAGATCACCGAAGGTCACATCGCGATTGAGCTGCTGCACGTAGATGCCGCTCTGTCCCTTCACCTGCACCTCGGCGTCGATGGCAAGTCCCTCAGCGCCTTTGAAGGGGAGCGCGGCGTCGAGATTGCTGATGACCGCCCGCACCGGCAGCGGCTTCGAGAAGCTCTGACCGCTGAGCGCCGCGAGGAAGCCGGGCTCGAAGATCGCGTCAAAGGTGAGCGTTGCATTCTGTATGTGATCGAGCGCCGGAGGCACCGTCGCCTTGGCGACGAGATTCGCAGCGCTTGGGGCGACAGGAAGCGGATTGACGCCACCAAAGCCAAGCGAAAGATTGGCGTTAGCCGTAAACGGCTGATCGACGCTGCTGCGACCGAGCGAGACGCTGCCGCCTTGTCCGAGCGCAACGGCGTATTGCTTCGCCGCGTCTCCGGAAGCGCTCAGATACGCGACCGACGCCAGCGGCTGAAGTTCGATCGTGCCGACGAAGGTCGAGAGCGGGCTGGTCCCCTGCGTTGCGTTGGTCCCCTGCGTTGCGTTGGTCCCCTGCTTCGCCTGCGACCACTGCAGGTTGGAGCCCTTCACGCCGAGCTTCGCCGGACCGCTGGTGGTCACCTGAGCGAGTCGCAAGAGCGTTGCCGGTGATGCCTCAAATGTTCCGTCGACTGTGCCTTCACTGACATTGCCGTCGACGCCGACCTTCGCGGTCGCCGCGATCTGTGCCTTCGGCGCCTTGAGTTCGACGGTGATCGGCGCGTCGCCGCCGCCCGGTGCCTTGATTTTCAGCACATCGATCTTCGCCCCGACGTCTTCAGAGAGAAGAATCTTCGAGCCGGTGAGGAACGGTTGGGCGAGCGATGTCGGCAGATTTGCCGCTTCAATCGTGCCCTTCAGTTGGGCCGCGCGGATCGTGACGGCACCGGCAACGACCGGCTTGTCGATACTCATGTTCGCGTTCAGCGAACTGGCGGTCGTGCCGTCCACTGTGCCTTCGGCCTTCGCATCGACCGTGACGCTCTGGCTCAGACCCGGGCTCTTCACGTTCATCGTCACGACGCCGAAGTCAGCAGTGACATCACCAGCGGGAACGCGCAGATCCTTGGCGTCGACGCCGACATCCATGGTCAGCGCGCCGAGGTCGAAGGACTTGCTACCCGAACCACCACCCGTCAGATTTCCGACGTTGGCCTTGAGGGCGATCGTTCCCTTCTTCGCGAGGAAATCAGTCGTCGCAGCCAGATCAGCGACGAGGGTGCCTTTCCTTCCATCAACTGTGGCGATGCCCTTGAGTCCGTCGATCGAATAGGTGCGATTGCGGGCCACGTCCTTGATCACCACGGCGAACGTGTCGACGGTGAGCTTGGCGAGGAGATTGGCGGGAATCCCCGTCGAACCGCCGCCAGCGGAGGCGCTCGGCGTCGACGCGGGAGTAGTCGAGGGTTTCACCAGTTTGGCCAGCCCCAATGATCCATCCGGCTCAATCGTGCCTGCGGCCTTGCCCGAGACCGTTGCGTCGATCGAGTTTCCGCCACTGGTCATCAGCGTCAGCAATCCCGAATGGACCGCCACCGAGACGTCGATCGTGTTGGCGTTGTCCTTCCCTTTGATCGAGAGTCCGTCCACGGTCTGATCGGAGAGCCAACCGAGGCGGACGGCCTGGATCTGCACGTCGCCGTCGATGCTCTTGGCGATTGCGTCGCGGGCAATGTTCCGGGCGAGCCCCATGGACAGGATGGTGGGGGCGATCGCCACCAGGGCGATCACCAGAACCACGAGGACGAGGAGAACACGCAGAAGCCGACGCTTCTTCTTGACGGTGGTAGCCATGGGTCGATGTCCGGCGCTGGTCGCTGCCAAAGCCCCTCCGCTCGATGGAGGGGTGAATCAAAGGCTGAAGAGTAGGCGAAACGCGAGTCGGTGACGACCCCCGGGCGGTCCCCCGACGGAGCTTGCGGCGGGGACCTCATTTCACTTGATGCTGCACGTGTGGTTCTTGGCGCACTTCAGCCTGCGGGTGGTCCTGCATGGGCCCAGTCCTGAGCCCAGTCCTGAGCCCAGTCCTGGTTTCAGTCATGGGCCCAGTCATGGCCCCAGTCATGGCCTCAGTCATGGCCTCAGTCGACGGCGACCCGTCGGGACCGGGTCGGTGCAGCAACATTCTTCAGCATTCGATCAAGAGCCAGTTTCGCCAAGCGCTTGCATTCCAGATGCACGCTCACCTGATTCACCACGCGCCCCGCGGCAAGGTGATCGAGCGTCCACAGCACATGCGGCTGGTCGATCCGATACATCGTGGTGCAGAGGCATTGACAGTCGGACAGAATGCGAACGGACACGTCGCGAGCCGCAGCGGCCCGGGCGATGCGATTGACGAGGTGAAACTCGGTGCCGATCGCCCATCGGCTGCCAGGCTTGGCGTCCTCGATGGTTTGGATGATGTACTCGGTCGAACCGCGAAGGTCGGCCTTGTCGACGACCTGCTGAGCGCACTCCGGATGGACGATCACGGTGTAGCCATCGGTGCGCGCGACGTCGACGTGCTCGGGACGGAAGAGCTTGTGCACGCTGCAATGTCCGGCCCACAAGAGAACGCGAGCGTCGCGCACCGTGTCCTCGTCGAGACCGCCAAGATCCTTCTTGGGATCCCAGAGCGCGGTCTGAGCGACGCGGCGCTTGGTGGCGTCAAACTCGGTGACAAAGCCCTTGGCCTTCGCCGTGTTGCGACCCAAATGCTGATCAGGAAGAAAGAGAATCTTGATCGACTCGCCGGCCGCGAGCGGCTCGTCGCCGCCCTTGAGCGCCCAATCAAAGATGGCGCCGGCGTTGCTCGACGTGCAGCACGCGCCGCCGTGCTCGCCGACGAATGCCTTGATGGCGGCGCTCGAGTTGACGTAGGTGATCGGGATCACGCGTTGGCAGGAGTCGGGACCGATCGCCGTGTGAATCTCCTTCCACGCGAGCACGGTGTCCTCGTACGCAGCCATGTCGGCCATCGAACAACCCGCGGAAAGATCGGGCAGAATCACCTGCACGTCGTCGGCGGTCAGGATGTCCGCGGTCTCAGCCATGAAGTGCACGCCGCAGAAGACGATCCACTTCGCTCCGCGCTTGGGCGCTTCGGCCGCCGCCAACTGCGAAAGCTTCAGGCTGTCGCCGATCAGATCCGCGTGACGGATCACGTCGTCCTGCTGATAGTGATGTCCCAGGATCAGCAAGCGCGAACCAAGCTCCGCGCGTCGCGCGGAAATTGCATCGCCGAGCGCGTCTTCGGACATCGACAGGTACTTGGCGGGGAGAGCCGGTTGCCAGAGCATCGTCGCGGATGGTAGGGCCCGTCCGATCGCGACGCGACATCAGGCTTCGAGAGTGCGATCGAAACTGATCGCCACGACCACGTGACCGGATTGGGTTTCGCTGCGAAGCACCGTGCCTTCGACGAGATCGGCGGTCCGCAGCAGGATCGCACCGGCCTGCGCCGGCAAGCCGATGCGGATGCGCTCACCGGGCTTGAAGGGGACGCCGGTACGCAGCAGGATCGACGTTCCGTCCCGCGACAGCTCGCGGGTCGTGCCCGGAAAGAATCGCAGTGCCCGCGGATGCCAGACCTTGCAGGCCAAGCCGATATCGACGCGGCGCTCGGCCCGTCGTTCGGTGCCGCCGACTTCCGGCAGAATCTGGTCGCTGGTATCCATCGGGGTCGGACGCGGCACGTTGACCATGCCAGCCGTCCGTCCGGGACGATCGGCGATCGGGAGTGACGACTTCGGCCAGTCCCGAAAAGTGTCCGGAAATGTCGGCTCCGGTTGTCCTATCCTGCGTGCCTTCATGGGTTCCACCGTCCTCGCCCTCGCACCAGCAAAGTTGAATCTCGCCCTGTCGGTCGGTCCCCCGAGCATCGATCGGATGCACCCGATCTGCTCGTGGATGGTCACCGTTGACCTGCACGACGAACTGCTCATCACCCGCCTGCCGGAGGAGAGCCTCTCGCGGTACGCGATCCTCTGGCACGCCGACGCGCCCAAGCGTTCGGACATCGATTGGTCGATCACGAGGGATCTTGCGGTACGCGCCCATCTCGCCCTCGAGCGCATGGTCGAGCGTCCCTTGCCGATCCAACTCAAGATGTCCAAGCGCATTCCCGTCGCGGGTGGTCTCGGTGGCGGCAGCTCCGACGCAGCGGCGATGCTGCATGGCGTGAATCGACTCTTCGAACTCAAACTCAGCGACGATGAACTCGCCGCAATCGCCAACGGACTCGGCTCGGATGTAGCGTTCCTCGTTCACGGTGGCAGCGCCATCGTTGAAGGGCTCGGCGACCGCATCGAACGACATGCCACGGTGCCCCAGTTGCACGCGGTGCTCGCGTTTCCGCAGGCCGCCTGTCCGACCGGACCGGTCTACGGCGCCTTCGATCGCCTGTTACCGCAGCGACCTGCAGCGCTCGACCCCAAGCGCGTGCGTTCCTTGGTCGGCCCACGTGTGCCGCCCGACGTGTGCTTCAACGATCTCGCATTGCCAGCGCTTGCGATCGCGCCGACGCTTCGCGACGATCTCGAGGAGTTCAGCGAACTTGCCGAACGTCCCGCCCATGTGTCGGGATCGGGATCGACGCTGTTCGTAATCTGTGACGACGAGTTCCATGCCACCGCACTTGCCGACGCGTGTAAGAAGCGACTGGGTCTCGCCGCCGTCGCTGTTCGCAGCGTCGGACGTCCAGACGTGACCACGCCATCCACCTGACGACCCTACGACTCCCTCTGAGCACCCGATGTCTACTGCCACACTTCCCTTCGGATCCGTGACCACTTCCGCTCGCCCGTTCGTGCCCGCGACGCTGGACGCGACACGTTGGGAATCGCTTGAGCCAC
>JBBQCR010000141.1:0-8159 GCA_038318935.1 Phycisphaerales bacterium | reverse complement strand
CGCCAGCACTCGAGTAACGACGACGAGAATCAGGTTTCGTTCTGCTGCCATAGGGGTGTCGATCACGCGCAAAAGGGGTGCGCGAGGCGCACCGAAACGCGATTCTAAGGACGCTCGCTGACTCTGGCCGCGTTGGATCTCCAACTTCCTTCGATTTGCGACCTCCTGCTACGCTTCCCGCCATGAGTCAGTCGCATAGCGAAGGTCAGAACGATGCACCGACCCCCACCGACCGGCCCTCCGGCGCGTTGGAGATTGGAGCCGTTCGCCACGTTGCGAAGCTGGCGCGACTTCGCCTCGATGATGTGGAGTGCGAACGCTTCAGCGGACAACTCACGTCCATTCTCGGACACATCTCGAAGCTCAACGCGGTCGATGTCACCGACGTCGAACCCATGGCCCATCCGATGGTGATGAGCAACCGCCTCGCCGACGATGTTCCCGAGCCCGCGATGCCCATCGAGGACTTGCTCCGAAACGCTCCGGCCGTCGAAGGCCGATTCCTTGCCGTACCGAAGGTGCTCGGCGAAGGCAGTGCCTGAGCTCCCACGTCCGTTCTTCCCGATTCCGACGATCGCATCGCTACCGCAATGAGCACCACCGACCGCGTTTCCCTCGTCCGTGAGATCGCTCAGGGCGCCAGCGCCCGAACCCATGCGGAGCGAACACTCGACCGCATCGAGGCAGCGAACCCTCGCCTGAACGCCTTCAACGAACTGTTCCGCGAGTCGGCGATTCGGCAAGCCGATGCCGTCGACCGCGGGCTTCGCGACAGGCCACTCGCCGGCCTCACCATTGCGGTGAAGGACAACATCGCGACGACGGAAGGTCATACGACCTGTTCGTCGAAGATGCTGAAGAACTATCGCTCGCCCTTCGACGCGACGATCATCGGTCGCCTGCGTGAGGCCGGTGCGGTATTCGTCGGCAAGACGAACCTCGACGAGTTCGCAATGGGTTCCTCGACGGAGAACAGCGCGTTCGGGACGACTCGCAATCCGTGGGACACGTCGCGCGTTCCAGGCGGCAGTTCCGGCGGCAGCGCCGCAGCGATGGCTGCCGATCTCTGCGACATCGCGCTTGGCTCGGACACCGGCGGATCGATCCGACAACCCGCGTCGCTCTGCGGCGTGGTGGGATTGAAGCCGACGTACGGGCGTGTCAGCCGATACGGTCTCGTCGCTTTCGGTTCGAGCCTCGACCAGATCGGACCGATCACCCGCACCGTGCGCGATGCGGCGGCAGTGCTTCAGGTCATCGCGGGTCACGATCCGCGCGATTCAACCAGTGCTGATCTTCCCGTCGACGACTACCTCGCGGCGCTCGACCGGCCGATCGAAGGACTCCGTGTCGGGCTGCCGAAGGAGTACGTGAGCGATGCCAACGATCCCGCAGTGAACGCGGCGATTCGCGCCGCTGCTGAAATCTATCGAGGGCTCGGCGCAACGATTGTCGATGTCGATCTTCCGCTCACCGATCTGGGCATCTCGACCTACTACGTGATCGCACCGGCCGAGGCATCGAGCAATCTCGCTCGCTTTGACGGCATTCGCTACGGTCATCGGGCGAGCCTTGCGGCCGGCGAAGATCTCTTTGATCTCTACTCCAAGAGCCGCGCCGAAGGGTTCGGGCCCGAGGTCAAGCGGCGCATCATGATCGGGACGTACGTCCTTTCCAGCGGCTACTACGACGCGTATTACAAGCGATCGCTTCAAGTCCGCAGGCTGATCAGCAACGAATTCGAGCGGGCGTTTGAGTCATGTGACGTGTTGCTCGGACCGACCGCGCCCACTCCGGCGTTTGAGATTGGCGGCAAGAGCGATCCGCTGTCGATGTACCTCTGCGACGTCTACACCGTCAACACCAACATCGCCGGTATCTGCGGCATGTCACTTCAGGGCGGCATGACCGAGATCAATGGCAAGCGGCTGCCGATCGGGATTCAACTGCAGGCCAAGCCGTTTGCGGAATCGACACTTCTTCGCGCCGCGCGAATGTTCGAGGCTGCGACGCCCTGGCACACGATGACGCCGAGCGCTTGAGTGCGCGAATGCGGTGCATTCACTCAACCGGCACAGGAACCCCATGCGCCGAGCAGCACTGCGAGATCGTCGGACGCGGTCGTTCCGTCGTTGTTGAGATCGCACGCCGCTGAGCCCCACGCGCCGAGCAGCGCGGCGAGATCGGTAGGGCCGACGGTGCCGTCGGCGTCGAGGTCTCCCGCGCACGAGACGCGAACATCGTCAATCGCGGGCCCGGCCCAGACAGTCGTCGGGCTTCCATCGCGGAACCCGAGCGAGGTCAGGGAAGTTGTCGCGGTGAACGTGAATCGGCGCCGCACCCAGCCCATCGAGTCGAGACTGCGGCCAAGCGTGTCGAAGAGGAACAATCCGACTGTTGCGCCGTTCAGACGAAGGTCCACTGTTTTGATCGAAGGCTCGCCGAATGTCGCATCCGGGTTCCCCGCGAGAAGGAACGACACGGTGTAGCTGCGGCCGCTAGTCGTCGGCAGCGCCTGCGAGATGCCCCCGACTCCCGGATTGGCCGCGAGGTCAAGACTCGCGATGCCATCGCCGTGCTCCCAACCGTTGCGGCCGACGTAGTCGATCGGCGCGCCGATCGTCCATCCGGGCAATCCGCTCGTGATGCTGAAGTCGACGACGCCCGGCAGATCCCACTTACCCATTGGAATCGCGTAGTCCTCGAAGCTGCCGTTGACGACGAGATCGGCGCACGCCGACGTCGTCGCTGCGCCGACAAGCATCAGCGAAACCACAACGACTGACCGCCCCAGCCCGCGATTGCGAGGCGCTCTCTCCGCGACATCTTGCGTCATCTTCTGAATCGCTTTCTCCCCCGACGATTCCGACCGTGCCTACCACCCGTCATCATCACCGTTGCCACTGGTCACTCGAAAGACGGCTTTCTCCCCAACGCCTCGAGTGCCTTTCGGACCTCGCTCACCAGACGCTTGGCTTCCGCGGGTCGATCACCAAGGCTACCGACCGTCGCTCGCATGACGAGGATCTCGGGCGGATCTCTTCGCTCGACAACGAGTTCGACCGGCTCATCGCGGACCGTCACCATGCGGAAGCGGTAGCGTCCGTCCTCGCGCTGAGTTTCAACGATCGCCATCTCGCAGGCGACTCCTCCCCAGTAGACGCCGCTCGGTACATCGCTCCACCGAATCCCGTGCTGCGCTGCGGAAGGCCGCTCCGCCCGTTCGGTGACCGCGGCAGATCGCATGAGGTCGAGGACCGCCGTTTCCTCGGCCGCCGTCAGCATGGTCGTTGCGCCTTCATCCCCGGGCGCCAAAACTCGGTTTGCGGTGACCGGGTCTGTCGTCGGCGAGGACGAGCAGGCTTGTCCGCAGAGCGCGGAGACGACGAGGAGGATCGACAGGCAACGACGCAAAGCCGCTCCAGAGTCCTTCATTGCGGCTGGCGTGTCCAATCCGGCCCCGCAGGTCACGCTGGAACCGCTCTGGAACCGTGTGTGTCCCGTTGCAAGGGCGCGCTGGAACCGTGTGTGTCCCGTTGCAGGGAGCGAATCGGGTGCGACGACGGACCTCTCTGTCCGGTAACTGCGACTCGCGGATTGTCGCCGTTCCGACCGCCCTCGACAGGTCCTCTGTAGGACCGAATCGAAGCAGGCGATAGAGTGAAGACTTCTCGCCCGGTTCTTCAGAGGTCGCCGCGAGGCGCTTCGGTAGGACTACGGATCCGCTCACCCGGATCGCCCACGATGTTCGGCCTCGGCCGCGACAAGCCCCAGAACGCGCCACGCCCCCCCGGGTTCGGAACCTCCGCGCGCCGCCGCGAGGAACTTCGTCGCACTCTGCCTCGCCCAAGCCCCGAGTTCCTTCAGTGGTTTCGGCGGCCTGAGTTCACGAGCACGATCGGGATCACCCTCGTGTTTGCCCTCGGATTCGCTGTGGTGTTCGGCTGGAGCCGAGAGACCCCGCGGGCATTCGTTGGCCAGATCGCGACCGAAAGTCGGGTGAATCCGCGGAACTACGAGGTCGAGAATCGCGCGCTGACCAACGAGCGGCGCGAGGAAGCTCGCCGCACCGCGCCTCGCTACTACGTCGCAAACGGCAAGTATCTTTCGGCGCTGAAGGCCCGCATCGACGGCTTGCCGGTGGCGACATTCGAGAAGAACGACGTCAGCTCAATCGATCCGGAGTTGCTCAACAGTTTCGACCTCTCGGACATCGCGCTCTTCGAGTTGCAGAAGTACGGCGGCGCAAAGATCGCGGCAGAGAGTTGGCGCACCTGCTCGGATCGATTCATCGGTTCGCTCTGGTCGCAAGAGCCGATCATCGCGTCGCAGGAGTATCAGGTCTTCGCGACGACGCTGTATCGATTCGTGCTTCCACCTTCAAGTGAACGCCTCACCGATCCAGCAAAGGAGCGCGTTGACGCGCCGATCCGCGACGGCAAGCCCGACGACGCGAAAGTCGTTGCAGCCATCGAACCGCCGGCGACACGAGTCGATTCCGCCCACGAGTTGCCGCCCGGCGTCGGCCCCGTGCAGGAAGATTTCCGCCGCGCGGTTGTCCGCCTCGCACGTGAGGCGGGTTTCTCGGATCTGCTCGCACCGGTCGTCGCAGCAGCGATCGCCAACGATCCCCGTCCCACAGTGTCCTTCGACGAATCTCGCACCAAGCGAGCCGCTGAGCAGGCTGCAGCGGCGGTCAAGCCCGAGATGGAAGCACACGTCCGCGGCGAGGTGATCTACGCCGAAGGCGATCGACTCACAACAACGCAGATCGAACGGCTCGAGAAAAGCGAAGAGAACCATGACGCGACCCAGCCGCTGCCCGAGTCGCTTGCGGAAGTCTTCGGAAGCATCGCGCTAGGCCTGGCAGTCACGACCTTGGTGCTCCTGTACTCGGTGCGTCACGAACCCCGGGTTGGCACGCGACCGAGCCGACTCGCCGGACTCCTCGCGTTGATGCTGATCGCATCAACGCTCGCAGCAATCGGCAGTGTTGCGTTTCCGCAGATCATGATTCCGGCGACCGCCGCCGCTTGCCTGCTGGTCACGATGATCACCGGCTTGGCCTACGGCCAGCGGTTCGCCCTCTTCGTGGGAGCGTTGCAAAGTCTGTATCTCACACTTGCGGTCGAGGCACCTCCCACCACCGCGCTCGTCCTCTTCCTCGGATGCGGCACCATGGTGTCGCTCCTCCGCGAAGTGCGGCACCGCGCGACGATCGTGCGAGCAAGCGGCGTGACCGCTCTTGCGCTGGGGCTGGGCGTCTTCGGTCTTGGAATCTTCGAAACCGAACTCGCACCTGGCGGACTGCAGCAGAGCATTCGCGACGGCTTCTTTTCAGCGGTCGCCAGCTACGCGGTTGGCTTCTTCGTTCTTGGCACGCTTCCGCAGATCGAACGCCTGTTCCGGATTTCAACCGGCCTGACGCTGGCGGAGCTGCGCGATCCTCGACATCCGCTGCTGCGTCAGATGCAGGAGCGGGCAGCCGGAACGTACAGCCATTCGTTGCAAGTCGCGAGCCTCGCAGAGGCCGCTGCCGAATCGATCGGTGCCGACGGACTCTTGGCCTACGTGGGCGCTCTCTATCACGACATCGGCAAGGTGAACAAGCCCGAGTACTTCGTCGAGAATCAACTCGGCAGCGCCAACAAGCACGAACGGCTCAGCCCGGCGATGAGCCTCCTGGTGATCGTTGGCCATGTGAAGGACGGGCTTGAACTTGCGAAGGAGTACGTCCTTCCGCACGATCTCCATCACTTCATCGACAGCCACCACGGCACCACGCTCGTCGAGTACTTCTTCCATCGCGCGAGGACTCAGGCGGAACTCAAGGGTAACGCCGAAGATTCGGTCGAAGAGTTCGACTTCCGCTATCCCGGCCCAAAGCCGCATACGAAAGAGGCGGCGATCCTGATGCTGTGCGACGCCAGCGAGTCCGCAACACGAGCGATCGGCGAACCCACGCACGGCCGCATTGAGAACCTCGTCCGATCGCTGTCGCGAAAGCGTCTCGATGACGGACAGTTCGACGAGTCTCCGCTCACGTTCGCCGAACTCAAGGTCGTCGAGGACACCATCATCAAGAGCCTGTCTGCGATCCATCATGGTCGGATCGCGTATCCGTCGACCTCGGGAATCAAGGAGATCGGGTCACCGAAGTCCGATGTGCCGCCGTCGGTCGCTCGAGCGTGAGTCGATCACGATTCAAGCGATCCCGATCGCCGCGCGCACGATTGCCCGCATGGGGTTGGACAGCGCGAACTCATCGACGTTCGTCGCGTCGACCCACGCCGCATGGCTCCCGCCCTTTGCTCGCGTCCGACCTCGATGCACGAGGAAGACCACCTCGCGATGCGAGGTCTGGTGCGTGAATGCGCGCTCGCGCTCGATGGATTCCGCCTTGAATGGCAGCGAGTCGCGAAGCGCGTTGATGTCGATTTCAGAGTCGTGCTCGATCGTCGGCACTTGCCACATCGAACCCCAGAGTCCGCGGTCCGGTCGTTGCGTCAGCAACACCCTCCCGCCACGGACAAACACGATCGCGTGGTGATAGACGCGCCTTCGCTTCGTCGGAGCCGGCGTCTCGGGGATCGATGCCGCGATTCCTTGCTCCCGGCTCAAGCATCGGCGGAAGAGCGGACAGTCGCCGCAGCGGGGTTCGCCCGCCGAACACACCGTCGCGCCAAGTTCCATCAGTCCTTCGTTGAAGAGCGCCGGATCTTTGGCGGCCTGAACCAGTTGCCCCGCCCTTTCCCACGTCCAGTTCACGTTCGCGGGATCGGCGGCGGCGCCCGCTCTGGCAGCGAGGCGCATGAGCACTCGAGCGACGTTTGTGTCGACGATCGGTTCGGGCTTTGCGAAAGCGATCGATGCGATCGCTCCCGCGGTGTAACGCCCGATTCCGGGCAACGACCGGAGCGACTCGACGTCGGAGGGCACCTCGCCTCCGAATCGTTCGGCGATGATCCTGGCCGCAGCGAGAAGTTGCTTCGCCCGGCGGTAGTAACCGAGTCCCTGCCATGCCGCGAGGACTTCGCCCTCCTCGGCCCGGGCAAGATCCTGCAGGGTCGGAAACCTCCGCATGAACGACTCGAACTTCGCAACGACCCTCTGGACCTGCGTCTGCTGCAGCATGGCCTCGCTGACGAGTGCCGCGTATCCACTTCGCTCGCTGCGCCACGGCAAATCGCGTTGATTCGTGTTGAACCAACGCTCGACGGAACGTGCCAGCAGACGGTCTTCGGCGGCCTTCGGTTGGGTGCTGGATCGTGCCATCAGGTCGGAAACTGTTCGGGAGTCTGTTGAGTCGCGGCTTGCGGTACCGGAACGCAACCGATAGGGTACGAACTCCGTATCGAACGCCGCGGAGGTCGCATGGCAAGCAAGATGTTCTACTCAGCGGAAGAAGCCGCTGAGAAACTCGGAAAGTCCGTTCACGACGTTCTGGAGATGGCCAAGCGTGGCGAGATCCAGGAGTTTCGTGATCGCGACCGGGTGATGTTCAAGGCCGATCAGATCAATCTGCTCGCCGGCGACGACGACGCAGATCTGCCGCTGGCCCTCGAGGACAGCCGCATGGGAGATCCGTCGATCAGCCTCGCCGATTCCGGCGGTGCGAGTTCGCCTGGTTTCAGGACTCCCGCAAAGCCCGCCGCCCCCAAGAGTGGCAAGCCGGCTCGCGACATGCTCGCCGATTCCAGCGAAGAGACCGGCATCAGCGCGTTCGATGCCAGCAAATACGGTCAGGACAAAGCGAAGGCAGGCTCCGGCGAACTCTCCCTTGAGACCGTCGGAAGCGGCAGTGGCCTGCTTGATCTCACTCGCGAAAACGATGACAGCCTTTCGGGCGCCGCCCTGATCGAGGACGCGTTCTCCAACGAGGACAACGTCGAAATGCCCGCGAACGCGAGCGGTCTCTTTGAGGCGGCCGGTGGCGCCGACAGCGGCGGCAACGCCGTGATGTCCGGCGGCGGCATGGCGATGATGCCGATGGTGATGGAAGCCTACGACGGCGCTTGGTCGGGCCTGAGCATCGGTCTCATGATCGGCGCATTCGTGGCTCTGGTGTGCGCACTCGTCATGGCGGTCGTCACCGTGACCGGTTCGGTCCCCGCGCTCGCCACGATGTTCACCGGCAACATGCCTGTCTGGGCTGGTGG
>JBBQCR010000140.1:0-8161 GCA_038318935.1 Phycisphaerales bacterium | reverse complement strand
GAGAGCACACCGTTCAGTTCGACAATGCCAAGATCTTCACCAGCCATGAACCTCGCCCGGTCGGTATAGCGGACGTCGAAGCGACCGAAGTAGAACCCGGGCAGTCCCTTGGCAATGGCGTCAAATCGGGCCGTCAGCGCTGGTGTGATGAGATGCGAACCGTCAGCGAACATCGTCCCTTGGCAGTGGTTGCCCGCGATCGCCAGCCGCACGATCGCGCCGTTGGCCGGCACGTCATCGGCGTGCGGACCAAGTCGCAGGAGGAATCGACGCGCTTGCATCCGCAGTCGGGGGTCGGCCCACAGGAGCGTGCGGACGGATGACACGCCATCGCCTGTCACAGTGGGGAATCGCTTGTCAGTGATGGAGAAAATCGAACCGGTCGTGGCGCTGGGGTGGCGGACGTAGAAGACTCCGGCCTCGAATGGTCCGGGGTGAAACGGCTGGGCCACGAGGTCGCACGCGCATGCTGCAAGAGCCGCGACAGCGCTGGCCTCGTCACGCAACAACCGGACGCCAGCTCCGCGCTCGCCGACATCGGGCTTGAGAATGATCGGGAAGGACCAACTCCGTTCTCGCATTGTCGCCACAAGTTGCTCGAACCGACTGGTCACGGGCCCGGCTCGAAGGAGGAGCGTCGGCAGTGTCCAGCGCGGATCGAGCGCCGCCAGAATCTCCGACTTCCGTTCTCCCACAACTCCGCCGTGCGGTATCGCAGGGTTGGCGGCCGTCCAGATCGTTGTCGATCGATGACGTATTGCCAGAAGCGCGAGCGCCGGAGCCAGAGGAGCGTAGAACACGCTGCGCGGCCAGAACTCCCATCGCCAGAGCAGATCGATCCGCGCGCGAACCCGCCATCGAAGCGGGATCGATTGCCTGGCCGTGCGCGGCGCGAGAGTTGGACCCGTGCGCGAGCGGCTCATGCGCAAGGCTCTCGCACGCCCGCGGTCGTCAGCAACGTGCGTATCGTCGTAGGAGGTCCGAACGCATCGTTCACCTCCGCTTCGTAGGTCATGGCGATGAACTGCGGCGTTCGTTCGATCGATACGCGCGACACGGTGCGAGCGTCGGCGCGGCTCATGTGCACGCTACAGGCGGGACAGTCTGTCCAGCGATGGGCGTGAAATCGTTGTTGGGACGCTGGCCAAGCACTCCGCGGTGCAGTCAAGAGGCGATCGAAGAGTGTGCGGCGACGCCCCGCGACAACGTGGTCGCCGAGCCCGGAGGAAGACAGAAGCAGGGGCTCGCCGAGCGAGTGATGTTGCACGTGGAGAGGGTGTCCGTCCGCGCTGGCGGAGAGCAGTGCGATGTCCTGCACTCCGATGATCGCAAGCCGAAACGGTGGCAGCTCGTCGATTGCGAGCCGCTGCGCAGTGGAGATCGCGACGTCGAACGTCGGGCTGCCGACGAGGCGAGGAATGATCGATCCACGCGAGAGCGAGAAGGAACAGTGCGGCGCAGGCGTCAGATTCAGATTCAGAATCGCGAACACCAGACCCACAGAGGTGGCGGCAATCCAGGTGCCGTTGGAGACAGGATCGATCGGCATGAGCACTCGCACCGAATCGACGACGATCTCGCGTGGCAGAAGCGCTGTTGCGCGTGAGCGCTGCTCATCGCGGTTCATGACTACGAAGGTCGTCGGGCAGACGGTGATGGCGGTCAGTGTGCACACGTGCAGTCATGGCTCGAAGCGTAGGTGAGCGTGGCTGGTGCATACCCGAACCCCGGAGGAAGCGCGACGCCGTGCACGCGAGCCATCACGCCGATCAGGGCGTTGTGATGGATGGTGTGGCTCAACACGAAGACGAGTTCGCGGAGCGCGGTTGTCTGCATCGAAAGCGATGGTCCGCCTTCCGTGACCTGAGCTTGCATTGTCCATGGCTTCCTGGCGTCGTCGAGCGAGATCCCGCGCACCTGTTCTATCAGCAATTGAAGCACCGCAAGGGCGATGTCGCGTTGCAGCTCGACATCGGTTGCGCGTTGGCGATCGTCGTAGTCGAGACAGTCGGTTGCCAGCGCCTTCAGCCACGCGTGCACGTGATCTATCGAGTGCCGTACATGCGATCCGATCGTAGAGTGAACGGGGCCGACGGGGGTTCGGACGAACTGCCACTGGGAAAGCGATGTCACCAGCTCGTGAATCTGCTCAAGGACCTGCACCAGCGAAGTACGCGCATCGGCGAGGGAGCAAAGTGCATCAGCCTGTTCGGTCGTCGTGCGCATGTGGAGTTCCGGTCACGGGCGTGTGTGGCACCAAAGGTTCGCCAAAGGTTCGACCGTGGGATGCCGTCCGATCGTTGCGGTCACATCGATGCCAGCGATGTCATCGATTCGATCGATGGAGGTTTGCAGGATCAACAGATCGCCGCGCCGAACAGCATGGCCGGTGACCCGGGCGGGCGTGCCGACGAACGGCAGGATCTCGGGGCCGAGAGCTGCGCCGTCGGCATTGGACAGCAGGAGGTACGCCGATCGGCCTTGCGCGTCGCTCGCGACCAGCATCGGTGGAATTCCGGCCGAGATACAACGGATCGCGCACTCCTGATGCACGCGCCCCTCGCCCGGCTTCATTGCGCCGAGGTAGCACTTGGAGTCCACGATCTCGCCAACCAGCTCGACATACCCCAGTGGAATGTCAGTGGGCGGCTCGCCCCCGGGTCCGTCGTCGCGCAGAGCATCCGGTCCCTCCTCCAACTCAATCATCCGCCGGCCGTCTCGGGTCAGAAGGAACCCGCTGAGCGTCGCACGACGCCCGTCGAGCGGCGCGGCTCGTCGCCCGCCGCCGTGCTTTCCGACTTCGACGATGAGCAGTGCGGCGCCGGCGGGAACGTCGCCCGAGGGTTCAAGGAGATGCAGCATCGGAAACGGTGACGCTTGCACCACGCCCACAAACGTGCGAGCGGTTCCGTCCTCCCACACCGCTGGTCCGGGATCTCTGCGAGTGGTGGCAAGCGTTGCCCCGAACGCGAGCATCATGAGGGGAACGACCAACGCGGCTGTGCGAGCCAGTCGTACGACCGAGGAGGGCGCTGCGAGGTAACCAACATAGAAGTCGCTTCCCGACGGCGATGAAGGTCGATCATCCACGTGCGGTCTCCTCGACGGTTGCTGCGCTCGTCGGCTCGCGGAGGGTCAGCGGCGTCGTATTGATTTCCACCCTGCCGGCGGTGACGCGGACTTCGTAGGTCCGGACGCGTTCCGTGAAGGGCGGCGGCGAGCAGCCGTCTTCGGGACGAATCTGCCATCCGTGCCACGGACAGGTGATGCATCCATCAATCACTTTGCCTTCACCCAACGGACCACCCTGATGCGGACAGACGTTGTCGACGGCAAAGAGACCGTTCCGATGTCGAAAGACCGCAATGCGCTCGGCGTCGCGCACCGCGATGGTCCGGGCGCGACCCTCCGGGATCGTTGCCGCTGGACCTGCATCGATCCAAGGCGATGAACGAAGTGACGCCGATCGATCCTTGCGCCACTCTGCGGTGCCGGCAACAAGGTGCAGGGAGATGACGCACAGCGTCGACGCGCCAAGTGCGGCGGGAATCAGCGGGCCGGTGTTCGACTGCAACGCTCCCAGTGCAACGTGGCCGACGAGCAAGGCGTACGCGACGTAGACCATCATGTGCAGACGTTTCCACCACCGCTGATGGAGGTTGCGGACCCAGTAGTCGTGGCTCGTCGCAGCCATGAGAAAGAGAATGAGGAGCGCTCCAACGCCGAGCAATTGGTAGGGGAAGTTTGCAAAGCTGTTGAACCGCACGTTGGTGCTGAGGAGGGAGACGAGTGGATTGACGTCACCAAAGCCGTGGTAGTAAATGATGGCCAGACCAGCGTGCCCAAGCGCGACGACGAACAGCAGCACGCCGAGGTGACGACGATTCGACAACAGCGGGAGCAATCGCGGGTGCATCCGAGCGAGTGGGCCGATGCAGAGCGTGAGCGTGAGTAGGAGGAACGCACACGAGCCCAGCGCCCGCAGGACCAGGACCTCGTCGGAGATGCTGTGAGCGCCGCTGAACGCGAGCTTTCCGACGACAACGAACGCAGCCAGAAATCCAAGTATGCCGCTGGCGACGATGCTGTCGTAGACGAGCTTGTGGCGGCTCCAACCGACCGCGGTGTAGCGCACGCTCATGGCTGTCCTCCGGGCGGGAGGATCGCTTGTGGCAGTTGATCCTGCGTTGGTGCCGCGGGGCGGAACACCAGCGCTAGCACCAGAAGAGCGACTGCCAGCGGCGCGAGCGTCAACCAGAGCACCAGATGTCCGGAACGCTGCCCACGGGTCACGATGTTCCCTCCAAGGATCTCTCGTGTTGCGAGGTCCGCAGACAGCGCCAGAGCAGGAGGGGCCAGAGAGCTGCTGCAGCGGGCATCCAGAGGAGGCGCGCACCAATGGTCGCGTCGGTGGCGGCAGGGTCCAGTCGCGATGCCCCTGAACGCGCGAAGTAGACCGCGAAGGCAACGCCCGCCGTTGCGTAGGCGCCGACGATCAAGAGCAGGACAATCGCGGTCACCATCGAACCTCCGACGCGGGCCCGGCGGCCATCGCTGCCGCTCGGATGCCGAGGATCGTAGTCGGTTTCCTGGGAACACTACTTTCTCACAGTCCTGAAGTAACTCAAGCGACATCCCGGCATCGCATTACGATGAGCGTGGGTTCGCTTTACCGTTGACACACCTCATGGAGCCTGCGATGCGAACCTTGAACGCGACCCTCGACCCCGCAGGCCGTGATTTGCTGGCGTCGCTTGAGGGGCCGCTCGCGATTGAGAGGCAGCAGCCGGAAGCGCGAGCGATCGCTGCATCGGGTCCGCTGACCTTTGATTACGTCGCCGACGACGGCGTGGTGTGCCCCGTCGCGGATTGGGCGGCGATCGCGCCCGAGCGCGCCCCGACGGTCCTCTTCCTTCCCGGATTGCTGGGCCGAAATGCTCATTGGGACAGCGTGGCGCGCGAACTTTCGAAGCATGCCCGCTGTGTGTGTTTTGGAATCCCATACACCGAGCTGCGTGGAAGCCGCTGCTCCGTCGACGGCATCACGTCCATGGCGGCGAGCTTTACCAGGCGTCACCTGAATGGTGCAGCGGCGGTGGTCGGAAGTTCGATCGGAGGTCACACCGCAGTACGAATGGCGCTTGATCATCCGGAGCTGGTGTCGGCGATGGTGCTGATGGGCTCATCGGGATTGAAGGAGGAACGTGGTGCCTCGGAGTTTCGGCTCGCTCCGTCGCGCGAGTGGCTTGCCGAGCGGTTCGGCGTGATGTTTCACCGGCCCGAAGTTCATGTCTCGCAGCACGAGTTGGATCGGCTGCATCGAATGTTTGCGAATCGCGAGTCGACGCGATCGTTCATCCGCCTCGCCCGATCGACACGCGGCGATCATCTCAGTGCGTCGCTCGATCGCGTGCGAGTTCCGACGCTGGTGCTCTGGGGCAGCGACGACGTGGTGACTCCGCGTTCCGCGGCACTTCAGTTCGCCAGCGGCATCCGCGGGGCGGAACTCTGCTGGATCGAAGAGTGCGGGCACGCGCCGATGGTCGAACAGCCCGCTGCTGTCGCCCGCGGTATCGGCGCATTCCTGGGCAGGATTCGGTCGTCGTTGGACACCATGGATCCAGCGGTCGGACTGCGGTGATGACCATGTTGCGACCAACGAGTTTGATCGGAGCAGCGCTCCGTGCAGTAACCGCAGTTCGCGCACACCGGCTCGCCGATGGCGACTACTGGCGCCGCAACTCGTCTCGCCTTCAGACAGTCCAGTTGCGCCGACTCCTCCGTGCCGCGGCGTCGACCGAATTCGGTCGCCGACATCGCTTCACCACCATGCTTCGCACCAGTGACCCGGATCTCGTGGACGCATATCGGAGTGAAGTGCCGATCGCGGAGATATCGGCGTTTCGACCGATGATCAATCGCATGCGGGAGGCAGGCGAACCGGATGTGCTTTGGCCCGGACTTGTGCGATCCTTCGCGCAGACGAGCGGGACGACCGCTGGTGACAAGTTCATTCCGGTATCGCATGAGATGATGCGGAGCAATCGCCGCGCCGCGATGGACCTGTTTGCAACACTCGGGACTTTCGGCTCGTCGCTCGCCCGGATCACCTCAGGGCGCTGCGTCTTTCTTGGAGGATCGACGTCCCTGAACGTGAACGAACATGGGATCGCTACAGGTGATCTGTCCGGTCTCGTGGCGCCTCTGATCCGCTGGCCCATGTCCGCAGTCGCTTCGCCGGGGCCCGACATCGCGCTGATGGATGATTGGCCACGCAAGATCGAGGCGATGGCCAGACGCACGCTGGAACAGGACGTGACTTTCGTGAGCGGCATGGCGTCGTGGGAACTGGTGCTCTTTCGGCGGGTCCTCGAACTCGCGAGCGAGCGCGGAACCGGAGCCACGTGCTTGCGGGACATCTGGCCGCGCCTCCAGGTTCTCGTGCATGGAGGGGTGAACTACGCGCCGTTTGCATCCCGCATGCGCGAGGTCTGGTCGGGAGCGGCCGATGGCGACGACATGCCGCGCCGGCTAGAGGTGTATCCCGCGAGCGAGGGTTTCATCGCCATACAGGACAGGCCCGGGGATTCTGGTCTCCGCCTGCTCGTCGACAACGGCATCTTCTTCGAGTTCGTTCCGCTCGAGGAGGGAGATCGCGCCGATGCGAGATCCTTCACATGCGACACCGTTGAGCGTGGGCAGCGATATCTCGTGGTGATGAGTACCAACGCCGGGCTGTGGCGCTACTCGATCGGTGACGTGGTTGAGTTCGACACGTTGCCCGCACGACGGGATGGGCTCGGGGGAGAGGGCCCGTGCCGGCTTCGGATCGTGGGTCGGCAGCGGCACTTCGTCAACGCGTTCGGCGAGAATCTGATCGTTGAGAACATCGAGGCCGCAGTGACCGAAGCCGCCGCTGCGATCGGCGTGAGGATCGGCGAGTTCACTGCTGCGCCGGTGTATCCCTCGGCGGATCGAGTGGCCGGACTCGAACTCGTCATCGAGCTTGCCCTGAGCGGGAACGCCTCCGACGATGGCATTCTCCTCGGTGGCTTTCGTCGCTCGTTTGATCAGGCGCTGTTGCGACAATGCGTCGACTACTCCGTGAAGCGACGCGGTGATTGTGGCATGGCTGAACCCACGATCACGGTCGTGCCAGGGGGGTCTGTGCATCGTTGGATGGCGTCGATCGGAAAGCTCGGTGGGCAGCACAAGTGCCCGCGCTGCGCAAACCATCGCGAGTACGTCGATGGAATCCGGCGAGCAGCCGGAGTCGTCGCGTGAGTGGTTGGCGGCGCGTGAGCGAGGGCCGTGCGGCCCGATGGATAGCGTGGGGAGTCATCGTGCTGAGCGCGATCGTTCTCGTCGACGCGTGGCCGACAGAGCAAATCCTCGAGTTGGCCCGCGCGCATGCGGAGCGCCTTGGGCCGTGGGGTCCGCTGGCGATCATGATCGCTTACGTGATCCTCGGTCTCCTTTTCATTCCGGGGACTGCCCTCACGATCGCCGCCGGAGCGCTGTTCGGATTCTGGATGGCAGTCGGGATGATTTCGCTGGCCTCGACGATCGTGGCGGCACTGGCCTTCTTGGCCGGGCGACATCTGGCGAGGGAGCGCGTTCGTCGCTGGATCGATGGCAGCGTCGGACTGCAGACGCTCGACCGCGCGGTCGAGCGCGGTGGCTGGAAGATGATCGTGCTCTTGAGGCTTAGTCCGGCGATACCGTTTTCGCTCGGAAACTATTTGTATGGCATGACCGAACTTCCGTTTCTGCCGCACATCATCGCGAGTTGGTTGACCATGCTGCCGGGCATCGTGCTCTATGCGTCGCTCGGTGTTGTGGGACGACGTGCGGGGATGGGCGATGGCGATCAGCTTGGCCCCGCAGAATGGGTGCTCGCCGGAATCGGAATACTCGCGATGATCGTGGTGAGCGTGTGGCTCGCACGCATTGCTCGTACGGTGCTGCGCGAGAGAACGGGAACCGTGGCCAGATCGCTGGGTGGAACCAAGCTCTTACTGGTGGCTGCGATCATGGCGGTGCTTGCGGTAGCCGTCCGCATCAACAATGGCATGTGAAGCCGGAGCGGATACGCTGCGGTCCATGCGAGAGCGACATGAGTGATGCACTTCCGACTGTCTTCCTCGCGAGGCACGGCGAG
>JBBQCR010000139.1:0-8183 GCA_038318935.1 Phycisphaerales bacterium | reverse complement strand
TCGGGTGACAGCCAACCATTGAATGCACCGTGCCGATCGAACTGTCCGTCATTATTCCCGCCTGGAACGAGGAGCACGAGCTTCCCGCAACGCTCGAGCGATTGTGCGCAGCGCTCAAGCGTCTCGACCGTGCATACGAGCTGATCGTCGTCGACGACGCGTCGACCGATCGCACGGCTGAGATCGCCAAAGGTTTCGGCGCCCACGTTGAGCGCGTCGAGAAGCGGCAGATCGCGGCGGTCCGGAACGCTGGAGCAAAGATTGCGAGCGGGCGGTTTCTGCTCTTCGTCGATGCCGACACGCAAGTCTCTGACGAAACGCTTGCGGCGGCGATGCGCGAGCTTGACGCCGGTGCCGTCGGCGGTGGAGCCCGCGTGCGACTGCAGGGACCGATCCCACTCCTCATCCGACCATCGTTCCTCGTCTTCACGGCGATCTGGGATTGGCTCGGTCATGCGGCCGGATGTTTCATCTGGTGCCGCAAGAGCGACTTCGACGCCATCGGTGGATTCGACGAGAGCTTCTACGCCAGCGAAGAGGTCTGGCTCAGTAAGGCGCTCAAGGAGCGTGGTCGCTTTGTTCTCGTGTCACCTCCGATCATCTCCAGTGGTCGCAAGGTGCGCATGCACAAGCCGATTCCGCTCTTTCTCTACGCGGTGAAGCTACTCTGGCGCGGACCCGAAGCATGGAAGCGCCGCGAAGGACTCGAGCTCTGGTACGACGGGAAGCGCGAAGCAGACTGAGCGCGTCGCGGGTGCACGGCACCGAACTCGGAGGAACTGTTGCCACTTTCCTCAGAGCGCTTTGTGTTGTCTCCCGACCTCGGTTGTGTCATTGCTTCCCTAGTGCTGCGCGCGAATGAACATTGCGTCCGCCTCTCACTCTGACGGCATCGTCAAAATCCGAAGCGTCTTGCGCAATCGTTCCATCGCTCGTGACGCCGCCTTCCGCGCCGCATCGGGCTCCACGCCGAGCCTTCGCGCCTGCTCGTCGAAGGACGCGCCTTCGGAGGTCCAGAGGATGAGCTCGCGATCACGCTCCGGAAGGAGGGCCATCGCCTTGGTGATCGAGGCCAGTTCTTCGCGCCGCTGGGCGAGCGTGCGCGGTCCCGGTCCGACGTTCGTCGGCGCGTCACCACCGCTGAGGGTGAGGCGCAGGATCGCGCCACCGTGCCGTTTCAACGCGAACCAGTGATCGCGACGAGCACTTAGATGGCGTCGGGCGATCTGCACGAGCCAGCCGCGAAATGCCGCATCACCCGACCATACGAGCGAGGGCAACGATTGCAGCGCCGCTTGCTGCATGCCGAGCACCAGATCGTCGACCGACTCGAATCGCAAGAGCGCTATGCCCGCTTCGCGACGCGCCAGATCGGCAAGCAGCCCCTGCGCCGCCGCAATCAGTTGAGCGGGATCGACGATATCGCTCACGGTTGATCCCTCGCCACGCTCGTCGCGACCGGGATCGCCTTGAGTCGAACGCCCACGATGTCTCCCGGCGCCATCGGCGACATTCCGTTGCCGGCATCGGTGCGAAAGACAGTCGGCTCGCCAAACGCCCAACAGCCGCCGAGGTGTCGCCGATGGCCGACGTCCTCGCGCCACCAGTCGTCGACGTGCTCGCAGACGCCGCCCGCAAGATCGCGCACGCCGGTGAACGACTCGTCGCGCGGAAATGTACGAACCGGTGAGGGCTCGGGCTTTGGCTTCGAGAACACCGACGAGATCCACTTCGGGCGCCATGCGTCACCGAAGAGATAGGTGCCGGTGCATGGTGTGCCGCACGCCGTCACCCACTCGTTGTAGGTGGGAAGTGCGTACCGCCACGGTTCGTTGGCCAGTTCGGCGCGGCGATTCCGCCAGGCGACGTACTCCTGTGCGTCGTTCCAACTGATCCCCAAGGCCGGCCATTCTGGCGTCCAATCTGGCGGCGGAACAAAGCGCCCGTCGCCATCGCGAGGACAGTGGATGCCTTCGCTTGCGCTGCGCGGCACCAGCACCGGACGACCGCGCTGGACCGATTCGTTCACCCGGGCGAGGACCTCAGGATCGTTCACGAATGCAAGGTACTCGCCGACCGTGACCTCACGCTCCATCAGCCACACTATCTCAGGGTGCGAACCGCCATCGAGGAGGATCGGCAGGAAACCTGGCGGTTGCGATGCCAGCTCAGGAAGCGTCAGCGAGATCGTGATGACCGGCGGGCCCCCGGATGCAAACGTCACTCGAATCGGCACGCGACCAGGTGCCGTCGCGACGAGCACATAGTGACCAGGCCGCAGCGTGACCGGTGTAACATCAAGCGCTGCACCAGCAACGCGAGGCAACGGTCGAGTTGTCAGCCGCACCGTGTTCGGCGGAAGCGCGACGCCAGCCAGTTCGACGGTCGATTCTCCCCGGGGCCCAATACAAGTCGCACTGCGTGCCCCCGTGATTGCATTCTCCGCGCCGCCGAGCCCGATCCGCTCGGCGATTGTTCGCACACTTTCCCCATCGAGCGATTCAATGAGATCACCGGTTGCCAACGGCGGCGCATCGGACGTCACGAGCAGGCACCACGTATCGGGAAGGATCGGCGCTGGACCGTTCCACGGCACGGCGATCAGCCGCGGCTCGCACTGTGGATCGACGCTGCGGCCATCTTGTACGCGATAAAGGAAGAGGGATGCGTCCGGCGGTTCGGTGCGTACAGAGAGCACGCTGCCCGCATCGATCGATGCGATCAGCGACCCTTCACGATCTTCGTCGCGCACCAGCGTCCTCAGTGTGTCAGCAAAGACCTGATCGCCGCGGCGCACGGCGTCCTCGTGCTGCGCCGCGTGTAAGCGAGCGCGAACGCCTCGGGCTCGCTCGGGATCGACACCCGATCGCTCCGCGTCGGCGATGGAGGACAGCGCCGCAGCGGCGATCGCGTCGCGGCTTTCGCGAGCGACTCGCACGTCGCTTTCGAGGGCGTCGAGTTGCCGATCCTCGTCATCGCTCATGAAGTGATTGACGCGTCGGGGCGCAAGTCCCTCGTAGGCGCGCTCGGCGTCAAGCGTCGCATCGGCGGCGACGCGATAGTCGTCGATGAGGGCCAGGGCCTTGCTCGCGGATCGCTCAGCATCAAGGCGACGAATCGTTCGCTGCGTCGCCGTTTGGATCGCGAACGCGGTGATCGAGAGGACGATCGCGACGATCGCCACCACCAGGGTGGGATGGCGACGAGCCCGCCGCATCGACCGCCGCACCATGCCCTCCGGTCGGGCCACGATCGGGCGAAACGCTAGGAGCGCCGCGAGATCGTCGCGAAACGCGGCAGCGCTCGAATAGCGGCGAGCGGGCTCACGGTCCATCGCCTTGGCGACGATCGTCTCAAGATCGCGCGACGTCTGCGGCGCCAGCGTGCGCAGCCGGGGCGGATCGGCGGTGAGAATCGCCTGAAAAAGCCGTTCGAGCGATGGCTCGTCGAACGGAGGTCGCCCCGCAAGGCACTCCCAGAGGACGACGCCCAATCCATAGACGTCGCTGCGCGGATCGTCGGTCACGACGCCATCGCGTCGGCCGATGCGCTCAGGCGGCATGGTGTGCGGCGAGCCGACGATCGCGTCGGTGACTGTCATCGACGCGTGCGTGGTGTCGCGGGCGATGCCGAAATCGACCAGGAGAGCCCGGTCATCGAGCGTGATCAGAATGTTCGAGGTCTTCACGTCGCGATGCACGATTCCGTGCTCGTGCGCGCATTGCAGTGCGTCGGCAAGATCGCGAATCCAAGGAACGAGTCGAGTGGTCGGCAGCCGTTCCTGCGACAGCGCTGCCTCGCGCAGCAGCTCGTCGAGCGATCGTCCGTCGACAAGTTCCATGGCCAGGAAGCGAACGCCCTCCGCATCGCCAACGGAGTACACGTTGACGATATTGGCGTGATGGAGTCGAGCGACGGCCTTGGCCTCGCGCTCGAAGCGAGCTCGCGCCGCGGGCGATCCAGCGACTTCGGGGCGCAGGAGCTTCAGTGCGACTGGACGATCAAGCGACCATTCGGTTGCTCGATAGACGATTCCCATACCGCCTTCGCCGATGCGGGCCTCGATGCGAAAGCCGCCGATCGTGCGACCGATCCAAGGATCGTCGATGCTGGCGATCTCGATCGCCCGACGCGGCGTCGTCTCCTCGTCTGGCGAACAGGTACCGCGAGCAAGCCGGATGGAATCGAGCTGGGAAGCGAACTCCGCATCGGTCTCGCCGGCAGCGGCCAGAAACGCAGTTGCCGTCGGTGCGTCGCCTCGCTCGACGGCATCGAGATAGGCGTCGTACAAAGCATCGCGACGGTCGTCATCCATCGCGACTCATCGTCGCCCGCGACCGTTGCAAACGCAATGGCGAGTTGCTACCCGCCGACTTCTGGGACGGAGCGAGTCTGAGAGCCGCATCATCATCGGTGACGCTGACCGCTTGTCCCAACCTGTTGCTACTCGGCCAGGTCCCAAGTCGGATCAGGATCGAACTCGGCCATCGACTTCGCGATCTTCTCGGTGTCTTCTCCGAGATCACGCTCGAAGACGATGCCCTGTTGATTCATGATGAAGGTCATGATTCCGGAATTGCCGTACTGGGCTGGATACGCCACGATCGCGAACCCTTGGGTCAGTCGATCGCCGGTCAGGTAGCTCATGCGACCGCCTGAGGCGAAGTCACCCTGAGCGGTAAGGATCCGAAAGCGGTAGCCATGGTAGGGCCCGCCCTTTCCGGTGGCGGCGTAGCCCTCGTCGGCCGCTTCCGCAGCCAATTCACCCAATGGGCTCATGGGCTCTCCATCCGCGGTCGGCCACGCAAGCCCATCGCGCGAACCCTTAGAGCTGACAATCTTCCTGGAGAACTCCGGCACTGGGCTGTTGTTGGGATTCAGCTGGAAGTACTCGACCTGGGCGTCGTTCAGCGCGAGGCAGGTCTCGATGGTGTCAAGCTCGTTGCGACCGATGCGGCGATTGAGCAATTCGTCCATGCCTGCCGCGGTATCGAAGCGCCATCCATCGATGTTCTGCATGATCGGAATTGGCATGGGCCACTGGCTCTTGCCGACTTCGAGCGTCACGCTGTTGCCGCTCTCATCGGGCACGAGTCGATGCTGCTCCTCGAACTGCTCGAGGAACTCCTGCCGGCTGCTGGCGTCGTCGATCGGATCGCCCGAAGCGAGCAGTTCCTTGGCATCGGATCCCAGGATCCGCGACAACTGCTTGTTGTCATCGGCGCGCAGCGCCGTAATGACGGAATCGACCGCAGCATCCGGAGTGGCGAACGCCTCTGGTTGCGTGTGCTGGGTACACCCGGTTGCGAACAACGCGAGCACCAGAGCGCAGGTCGCCGACGAAACGCTGCCCGGTACGCGCCTGACCAGCGTCATACCGAAGGAGGTGAGAAAGAAGCGAACATCCATGAGTATGGTCCTGAGACGAGCGTCTTGATGCGAGTGGAAGTGTGGCTGTCACGGCGCTGCGCGGTGATTGATCAACGGCGTCCACCGCCGCCCCGACCGCCACCGCCACCGCCACCGCCACCGCGGCTTCCCCCACCACCACCGCCGCCACTGCGCGATGCGCCTCCGCTGCTGCGGTTCTGGCCTCCGCTGGGTTTGTAGGAGCCGCCGCTACGGCTCGAACTGCCTCGGTTGCTGTCGGCGCGGGCCGTTGCGCCGGACTTGTTCGATCCGCTGAATGCATTGCCCTTACTGCCGCTGCCTGATCCGCGATTCGTTGCCGACGAAGAACCTGGGTTCGATTTCGCGCGTGCGTTTCCGGCGCCGGCATTCGAGTTCGCCGGTCGGTTCGCTGGGCTATTGCCCTTGAAGTTGTCGGCACCGCCTCGGGTGATGTCCTTCTGCCCAGCCTCCGCGCGACCCCGATAGGAGTCGCGAGCCTTCGACGCCTCAGAGGCCGACTTGCCTCCGAATTGTTGCGCGGACTTCGAATCGCGATACGGAGCGCCTTGTCTGTGCGAGCCGTCGTGCTGCCATGTGCCGCTGCCGTTCTGCGCTCGATCGCCTCGTTGATTCTGAAAGTCGTTCTGGTATCGCGAGCGGTCGATGTTCTGGTTGAAGTTGTTGTTCCGATTGACGTTGATGTTGACATCACCGCCGCCCCAGTTGCAGTTGCCCCACGCGTATCCCCATGCCGCACCGACGGCGAGTCCCACGCCGAAGCCGACGATCGCGCCGGCCGCTGCGTAGCCGGGCGGGTAGTACGGATAGGGCGCGTAGGTGGGATACGGCCATGTTCCGTAGACCACCGTCGGGTTGTACTGCGGCACGTACACGATCTGGGGGTCCGCTGGCTGGATGATGATCGTCTGCGTCTGTGTCCCAGCGGCTGCGGGTTCCACGGTCACCGTCTGCTGCTGGTTGGATTGCAGGTTTCCCTGCTCCTTGGCCTTCGCCCGAAGCTTTTGGACGGCGTCCATCACTTCCTTCTGCTGACCGATGAAGGCATCGCCAAGTTTGATGGTGATGTCGAGCTTCTCGCTCATCATCGTAAGGATCGGAGGAAAGGCGACGAGCGACTTCACGCTCGGATCCCACATCTCCTTCTCGAGCCCTGCTGTGAGGGCCGCGTCCTTCAACGTCGGGTTGGCCTTCATCCAACGCTCGGCCTGCACGATCTCAACCGGATAGGTCGAAGCCATGAAGATCTGGGCGAGGAGTGAATCTGGATACAGCGCCAGCGGCGCGACCAGTTGCTCCAACTCCTCTTGCGACAGCGGTGGCTTGTCTTCTGCCGTAGGTATCGCTGCCGCTGCGCCTGTCGTCGGCGGCGGAAGCGGTGGCAGACTGAAGCCCGCTGCTGGCGCGTCTTGCGCGTCCGCTTGCTGGGCGCTCGCGAGGACAAGCGAGAGCGAGACGAGTCCAACGATCGCGACGATGCGCGGCAGAATGCTGGTCATGGTGGTGGTTCCCATCGAGGGGCTCCGCAACGGCGCGCTACACCCGCGGCGTTGCGAGAGAACGCTGTGGCACAGCACTCGCGGATCCTACATGCATCCAGTTCGGAGGGCGTTCGGGCGTCGCCCGGGCTTGTATCAGCCGATCCGCTCGTCTAGAAAGCGCCGCACCTGATCGATGCCGATCCGTTCCTGGGTCTGTGTGTCTCGATGTCGTATGGTGACGGTCTGGGCGGTTAACGATTCGCCATCGATCGTAAAGCAGTACGGTGTCCCAGCCTCGTCCATACGAGCGTAACGCTTACCGATCGCTTGCTTCTCGTCCATCTCGACGACCCATGTCTTGCGAAGATCACGGAACAGCTTCTCGGCGACTTCGGGCATGCCGTCCTTGTTGACCAAGGGATAGATGCCGGCCTTGATGGGTGCCATGCGCGGATGGAACTTCATGAAGACCTTGCTGGGTCGCGTCTCGTCGGGGGTGTAGGCCTCGCAGAGCAGTGCCAGCGTTCCGCGGTCAGCACCAGCGGAAGGTTCGATCACGTGCGGGAAGTACTTCTCCGCCTTCTCCTGGTCGAAGTACTTCATCTTGTCGCCCTTGCCGCACGCCGTGGCGTGGGCCTGCAGATCGAAGTCCGCGCGATGGGCAACGCCCTCAAGTTCACCATAGCCGGGATCGGTGAAGGGGAACTTGTATTCGATGTCGCTGGTGCCGGCTCCGGCCTTCGCGTAGTGGGCAAGTTCGTCGCGATCGTGTTCGCGAAGCTGAAGATTCGAACTGGTGAGACCGATGGACTGCCACCAGTTGAATCGATAGTCGCGCCAGAACGCGTACCACTCGTTGGCCGTTTCGGGCCGGATGAAGAACTCGATCTCCATCTGTTCGAACTCGCGGCTGCGGAAGGTGAAGTTGCGCGGCGTGACTTCGTTGCGGAATGCCTTGCCGATCTGGGCGATGCCGAAGGGGACTTTCACGCGGCTGGTGTCGACGACGTTCCAGAAGTTGGTGAAGATGCCTTGCGCGGTCTCTGGGCGGAGATACGCCTTCGAGTCCTCGTCCCGCACTGCGCCGCAATAGGTTTCGAACATCAGGTTGAACGCCCGCGGCTCGGTGAGTTCGCCACCGCAATGCGGGCAGGGAGTCTGCAAGCCGGTGGCTGCGAACTGCTCGGTGGCCAGATGCTGAAGCAACTCGCGGAACGGCATCACGACGCCGGATGTTGCACTCAGCTTGTCGGCCAACCAACTGAGCGTGACCTCGGGATTGCGGACCAGCGC
>JBBQCR010000138.1:0-8198 GCA_038318935.1 Phycisphaerales bacterium | reverse complement strand
CCACTCCGGTGCGTAGACGGTGTCCATCACGACCGCATCGCCCCATGCATGACTTGACGCATCGCCCGCGGATTCGGCGAGAATCTCGATCGGATTGCCGTCAGGCATCGGGCCCCCGATCATTCCGACCGGCGTGCAGTTGACGAACGCGTGATAGCAGCCGCATCCGAGACTGTCGCCGCGCCCGGCGACGACCTTGCCGCGCACATCGCTGATCGGCATCGTTTCACAGACGTCCAAACGCGAAGGATCGAAGCTTGCGAGTCCTGCTGTGAGTTCCGACGCCAGACGCTCCGCACGCTCATGCGAACGGTTGATGACGACGGCGATGCCTCCCGCGAGCGCGACCGCGCCAGCAATCGCTCTCGCTGCTCCGCCCGCTCCAAGCACCGCAATTCGCAAACCGTCCAATCGCCCACTGTCGCGCCCGAGTGCTGCACACAGGCTGGCGATCGCCGCCGGAGCATCGGTATTGGCGCAGGCGATGGAACCATCTCGTTCAACGATCAGGGTGTTTGCAGCGCCGATCGCTTCGGCAAGCGCGCTGACGCGTCCGCCGCGCTCGCGAACGAATCGCACGCAATGTTCCTTGTGCGGGATGGTCACGCTCGCCCCACGAAAGTCGAGCGGGTGGTAGTCGATCATCGCTCCAACCGTCGCCTTGAAGTGCTCCCATTCGGGCGGAATCGGTAGCGGCAGATACACGCCGTCAAACCCTGCTCGCTCGAACGCGGCATTGTGGAACGCCGGACTCCGTGAGTGTCCGATCGGCCAACCGATCACGCCGAACACGTGGGTGCGCTGATTGATCGACTCGAAGCGATAGAGGCTGCGCATCTCCTCGAGCGTCGGCTGTCCCGGCGCGGACTCCTGCCCGCGTTCAAGGGCCGCGAAGGTGAAGAGTCCGCCGAATTTCGGAGCGAGGACGCGCGACGGCAGACCGAACTCGCCCATGCACAGGGCGACCGTCGGCTTCACGCGCTCCGCGAGCAGCTCGAACGCCTCGATGTTGTCGCGCAGCGATCGCGCCATCCAGGCCATCTTCATCACCGCACACGCGGGCTCCGACGCCATCGCCGCGACGCGCTGCATCAGATCGGCCGGCCGCCCGCGGAAATCATGGCTCGACAAGATCAGCTTTGACTCGACATCGCGGACCTGCCCGTCGTGGTCCACCGCCAAGTTGACTTTCTGCCGACGATTGCGGCTGGTGCGATAGGCGTCGAGCTCGACGTCGAGGTAGCGCGGCGCCGGATCGGCCGTGCCGATCGCTTCGATGAGGCTGACTCGATCGGTCTCGCTGCCTCCGTAGCCGCCGCCTTCCCACGTCGGACGGATGGTCACGATGCAGGGAAGCGGACATTCTCGCACCAACGTGCGAATGGCCTCGCCCGCGATCGCATGTTCCTCCTCGGCAAGGAGGTCGACCCGCCACTCGATCAGTCGTGCCCCCTGCCGCGCGGCGTCTCGCGCCTTCTCAATGGCTTCATCGACGTGCTCGGCGGCATCAACGTGGAGTGGACAGCAGAGGAGGCTCATGCGCGCGTCGCAGGATACGCCCTTCCGATGCGAAGCGGCGCACGTGCAGTGCCCGCGCATCGCGACGCACGAGCTACACTCCGCCGCATGAGCGATATCGAGGATCCTGCGGTTGAGGACGCCATCGCGTTCCTGCGCGGACATCTCAGCGGACTCCTGCGCTTCGACGCCGATGTTCGTCCGGTCAAGGTTGTCGTGGGACTCGACGGCCGACTGATTCTGCCTGCGATGGTGGCCATGCTGCGCTCGCTCGACACCACGCTGTACCTCCCCGACGAGGAGGACACCTCGATGCAGATGCAGGTCTCGCTTGAGGAGTTTCAGGAGAGCGGAGAACACGGCAAGCACTGCGACCGCTGGCGGATCTACCACGGCGATCCGCCGGACGTCCGCTGGGCGATCGCCACCGTCGATGCGGTTCGTTTTGACGGACTCTTCATCGACGGCGAAGCGTTGACGCGTCCGAATCCGTTGGCTGCGTTGGAGGCGTCGATCTGCAAGCGATTGAACGCGGAACGCATGGAGCAGATCCGCGTCGCATGCCAGCGACACGTGGAGATCGGCATCGAGAAGCCCATCGTGGTTGGCGTCGATCCCTACGGATTCGACGTGCGCGGAACGTTCGAGGTCTATCGCTTGGAATCACCAAGCGAGATGCGCAGCGAGCGCGATGCGTTGACCGCCCTCGACGAACTTGCGAGTTGATGCGATCCTTGGCGACGCCAGTGCGCCAGATTTCCCGGCTGGACCAAAAGAGACCACGACCGATGCTTTCGCAACGGCCGTGGCTCCTCTCTGAGTCGGGAGGCAGGAGATTCCCCTTTTCAGGGTCCTCGGCGACGTGCTCGCCGAGTCGTGCTCTCTCCCGCGTTCCCCCCCTGTGTTCCCGCTGCGGCTCTTTCTCTCACGACTGCCGCAGAAGTCGCCCGTTGAGTTCGGTTCCCGCATGTCTAGGCACGTTCCCGCATGTTCAGGCATGTTCAGGCATGTTCAGGCATGTTCCAGCACTGGCCTTGGGCAAAGCATCAGTCCTGGCCGTGCCTTCCGGGTGCCCGCCGCGTTCTCTCTCAGCCCTTCCCAAGAATTCGAAGGGAAAAGTTCGGGCCGCCTGTCCAATCAGCAATGCCGACGGCAAACTCCAGACCGTAGGATGAGCACGACGGGCCTCCTTCTGCGGTCGCTCCCTTCATCAGGACCGCGCCGGAGCCCGCATCAAGGCGATCACGATGGCCAACATGTCAGGTACTCCCAGCCCCTCGCCCAGCCAGTCTCTGAACCACGCGATGATCGACGACGCTCAGGCGAAGGCGGCTCAGCACTACGCCGACCACTTCGGCGATCCTGGATTTCAGGATCCCAGCCAGATGTATATCGATCAGGGTTACGCGGGGTACAGCGCCGAGAATCAGGAGACCTGGACCACGCTCTTCGATCGACAGATGGAGTACCTCGCGGACAACGCGTCTCGCATCTATCTCGATGGCGCGAAGCTGATCAACCTGCGCCGCGAGCGGATTCCCCCACTCAGCGACATCAACAGTCGACTCAAGCCGATGACCGGTTGGCAGAGTCGCGGCGTGCCCGGATATCTCAAGCCGAAGGCGTTCTTTGCGTGTCTCTCCCGACGCGAGTTTCCGACCACAGTCGTCCTGCGTCCCAAAGTGTCGATCGACTACTTGCCCGAACCCGACATCTTTCACGATGTGTTCGGACATGTGCCGCTGCACGCGGACCCGGTCTTCGCGGACTTTCTCCAGACCTACGGCAAAGCGGCGCTTCTGACCAACGATCCGAATCACACGGAGCGCCTCGCTCGCTTGTTCTGGTTCACGGTCGAGTTCGGACTGGTGCGCGAGGACAATCGCATCAAGCTCTACGGATCGGGACTCATCTCCAGTCCCGGTGAGAGTAAGCACGCCCTTCATTCGAAGGATGTCGATCGCCGACCGTTCGAACTTGAGCTTGTCTGCAACACCAGCTTCGAGATCGATCACTATCAGCCGATCCTCTATGTGCTCGAGAGTTTCGAGCAACTCCGGGATGCGATGACCACCTACGCGAACAGATTGCTGAACGCGAAGAACGCAACGGCCGCCGTCGGCTGATTGCAATCCTTGTCGGTCAGGGCATCCGTCGGGGCGCCTGCATCCGAGCACAGCTCGCGCTGTACGCTCTCGTCATGACTTCCATTCCGACTTCGGCATCCGATACCGCCAACGATCTCGCCATCCCGACCAGCGAATACGCCGCTCGCCGAGAGCGCGTCCTCAAGGCACTCGCCGACGCGGTCGGCCTTGTCTTCGCCGGAGACGCGGATCCAAATCTCGATCACGCGTGGCGTCCGCATCCGCATTTTGAGTATCTCACCGGCGTTACCGACGAACCCGGGGCGGTACTGCTCCTCGATCCCAAGAGTCCCGTACCAGCGCGCCGGGTCATTCTGTTCCTGAAGCCGCTCAATCCTGAAATCGAAAAGTGGGACGGCTTCCGCGAAACGATCTGTCAGAAGCTGCGCGATCGGTATGGCGCCGCGACGATCATGCGGACGAACCTTTTGCCGCGCTGGGGCAGCGAAGCGATTCGCCGCGCAAAGCGAGTCGCGTGTCTGCATCCATTCTCCGCCTACAACGCGCCGGTGTCGCCGGATCTCGCGCTCTTTCGTGATGCGATGCAGCGCATTCCGGGGCTTTCGATCGACGATCGCACCAACGTCCTCGCCGAGATGCGGGCCACCAAGAGCAAGTCCGAGCAGGCGGCGATGCGCCGCGCCGCCGAGATCACCGCCGCGGGCTACGACGCGGTCGTCAAGGCGATCCGCCCGGGCATCACCGAGTTCGACGTGCAAGAGACGCTTGAGCACGCCTATCGCAGCAACGGCGCTCGTTCGCCCGCCTATCGCACGATCGCGGGCACCGGGTTCAACGCGACAGTCCTGCACTATCACCACAACAGCGAGCCGCTTCGCGACGGCGAGCTCATGGTGATCGACTCGGCGGCACGCTACATGGGATACGCCGCTGACGTGACTCGTACCTATCCAGTCAACGGCGTCTTCACGCCGCGACAGCGCGAGATCTACGAGATCGTCCTCAAGGCGGAGATCGCGGGCATCGCGGCCACCAAGGCCGGCGCGACGTTCGCCGACATCGACAAGGCGGCTCGCGACATCATCAACAAGGCGGGATACGGCGACTACTTCATCCACGGCGTCGGCCACCATCTCGGTCTTGAGACGCACGACATCACGCCCGACGGTCCGCTGCCGGAAGGTGCGGTCATCACAGTCGAGCCCGGGATCTATCTGCCGGACGAAAAGCTTGGGGTCCGCATCGAGGACGACGTACTGGTCGGCAAGAGCAAGTCGACGGTATTGACCGCGATGATCCCAAAGACCGTCGCGGAGATCGAGAAGCTCATGGTCGGGACGTCGTCGCGTCCTTCGCTCCGGAAGTGACCAGGGGCGGAAGATCCGCGATCGGTATCCGCACGGCGATCACGTAGGGCTGTGCTCCCACGGCCCAGTGGCCGTAGCTCGTCGCGACGATCGTGTCGCCCCGGACTTCGATGCCCGCGTATCCGCAATCGGTGCCGTCGTGATTGTCCATGAAGCGGATTCGACACTGACCGAGTTCGCCGCTCTCAAGATCTTCCCACGTCCCGAGCCACGCGATCCAATCACCGTAGGTCGCCGATCCCTTCGCCATGTCGCGCATCGAAACGAGTATCCGTCCATCAGGCAGCTGCACAGGGACATGCCGATCGCCGGTCAACGTCGCTGGTACTTCACGCGGATTCGACCACGTCGTTCCTTCGTCGTCAGAGAAGCTGATCATCGAGTTCCCGAGGCGTGCGTTCTCGCGCAGCAGCATCGCGAGTCGCTTGCCGTCGGGAGAGCGAATGACGCCAGGTTCGCACAGGAAGGCGCGGTCGTCGTGCAGAATCGCGCGTGGCTCGCTCCAGGTTCGACCACCATCTCGGGATTCGCTGGCGTAGACGGTGCTCTTGCCGGTGTCCGTGCCGCCCTCCCTCAGGAAGCGACCATCGTCGTGAAAGAACGCCAGAGCGCTTCCATCGCTGCGCTCGACGATGCTCGACATGACGACGATGCCTCCCCACGCGCCGATCGGCGCGAGCGGCGTCCACGTCGCGCCGTCGTCATCGCTCGATGCGATGCGGGCGGGAAAGAGACCTGAGAAGAGGATCAGTCGCGAGGCTCCCGGCCTCGTCGGATCGGCGAGCCGAAAGAGTGTCGGTGTCTCGAGACTCTTCGACCAGTTCGCTGGCGTCTCGAGCGGCTCACTCCAGGTGATGCCTCCGTCGACGCTGCGCCGCAGAACGATCGCTCCCTGACCGTGGCCGAGCGGATACGCGCACAGCATCGTCTTCCCGTCGGCCAGCGTGACCGTCGACGGATGACCGAGATACTGGCCGTCGCGTCGGTCGACGATTGTGCGACGATCTTCGCGCACCGAAACATCCATCGTCGGAATGCCGTTGGCCTCAATGGGCGACTCTTCGATCGTCCATGCATGCAGTGTGACCTTTGCGGCTCTGGGCACGATGCCCGCGACATCGAACGCACGTCCGGGGGCGGGAACCGCGTAGAGCAGCTTCCCGTCGATCCAATACTCGAGGTCGTGATGCGCACGCCGTACTTCGACCTCGATCGGCACGCCACGCTTCCACACCTCGAGCGACGGCGCGAGCGACGGTCGGCCGCGAAACAGTTCGCCGTTGAGCTGCACCGATCGCTGACTGTTCTCCAGCAGAAGAAACTGCTCGTCGAGCACAACCTGTGGACCGTCCTTCTCGCCGCCGTCGACAGTCATCGCGATGCGCATGCGGAAGGGACCTTCGCCGACCCGCAACATCGCTCCGAGCCCCGCGTCGCCGCCCTGTCCGACAAGCGCCCCGTCGATCGCTTGCCATCGTTCGACGCCACTGATCCCCGATGCAACGCCCTCTGCGACGAGCGTGCGCGTCACGAGGCCGATCGGCGGTTCGCTTGGGCGGTATATACCGCTTGCGCTCGCGGGTGCTTTGCCAAGGATCGCCGTCGCGACGGTGATTGCGATCCGCTCGCTGGCAAACGGGTCTGCGACCACACCTTCGACGAGCGATGCCTCGAGTCCGGCGAGCGTTGCATCGAGATCGACGAGCGTGAGCGATCGCCGAGCCGCGATGCCTCGAAGGGCATCCGCGACGGGAACGCGATGGTGCCGATAGATCGCCGCGCGGGACCACGTTGGAGCGCATGGAGGAGGCAGGCAGATCACGATCCGCGGATGCCGCGGCAAGGCGCTCAGCGAGTCAATGAGCGAATCGATGCCCTCGCCGAATCGATTCGCCGCCGGAAACTCTTCGTTGGATGCGTCGGCGCTTCCTAAAGCAAGGACGACGACATCCGGATCGAACTCTTTGAGCCACTCCCACTCCGGCGTGCGGCCGACGAATCGCGTGGACTTCGGATCGGCGCTGCTGCTCTGGCGAACGAACGAACGCACGGCATACGCAGGACCGAGCAGTCGTCCCATCTGATCGGGCCACGCATCAAGCCGGGCGCTCGGCCCGGCGCCCAGCGCGGCGCCATCACCGAGGACAGCGACATGCTTCAGCCGAGGCCCTGCTGAAGCGAACGCGTGGGCAGCAACAAGGAGTGCGAGAACGGTGGCGACGAACCGCATGAGTGCCATGCCTACAGAGTAGCGGCAATCGCTCCAGATTCCGCCCGACTCTTCCGGCGATTGACGGTCACGCGACGGGACGCAGCAGGATGTGATCGAGCAGCAATCCCAGCGAATAGACGACAGGAAACGCGCTGATGATCACCGCGGCCCAGGAGAGTCGACGTCCCGACAGGTCCTTCTTCCGACCGATGATCTCGCAGGCGATGATGACGAAGAGCATCAGCGCGAACTTGAATGCGATCGCGCCGTGCAATCCCCACAACGTAATGATCTGCTTGGCGAGCGGATTCACCTCTTCGCCGCCACGGCGAAGAATCACCCACGTCAGCATGATGTCGAGGCTTGAGAAGAACACAAGCCAGACGTACGCGCTCTGATAGCGCATCTCGGGCGTCGAGAGCCGCCGCGGCGAAGGCTCGTCGGGTTCTCCACTCGATCTTTCGGTCGGCGGTTCGATCTGACTTTTGTCCTGCGGCCGCGCCGCGGTCGCGCGCGACGCCACGCTCGCGTCGCATTCGCTGCAGATCACGAGCCCTTCCGCCGCGACGGCCAGCGGGGGGGCGCACGCCTGGCAGCGCCCTGTACGTCGACGCCGCCACGCCAACGCCAGACGCGGCGCCGTCAATGCACACAGGACCACGAACGACCAGAAGATCACGTTCACGAAGAGCCCCGACCAGATCGGCCGTAGCGGCATCAGCACGAGCTGATCGCCAAGCCGACCAACCCTCAGATTCCATCGGAGCATTGGCTCGCGACCTTCATCTCCAAACCACGCCTCGCTCGCAAAGGCCCGCGCCGGCCATCCGAAGAGCCCGGTATCCACGCGCGCCCACGTGCGCCCTTCCGTCGCCTCGGGGAGAGCGATCGTGTCGGGAATGCGCCTGCGGTAGACCTTTTCCGGACCTGCGCGTTCGACGTCGTCGAGAGACGCCTCGTCCACCAATTCGAGCCGCTCGATCATCTCGGGTC
>JBBQCR010000137.1:0-8228 GCA_038318935.1 Phycisphaerales bacterium | reverse complement strand
GGTGCTTCAGGCTTTCGTGTGGGCAGCCGTCCTCGGATACAGATCCAGCCCGCGGAGATGAAACATGATCGCGGTCCTGAACCGCTCCCGGTTTCGGTATCCGCACGCTCGCGACTTCACCCGCTGGATCTTCGCGTTCATCGACTCCGCCGCCGCGTTCGTCGCCTGCAGCACCACCGCGTTCAGGATCCCGTCAAGGTGCTTCCTGATCATCCGCGCAGCACGCACCATCGGATCGAGACGGCTGCGGCTCGCCCAGCCAAGCCACGTCTCCCACGCGCGACGCGCCCACGTCCGGCTCGCGTAATGCCACAGCTTCATCGCCGCCTCCTTCAGCGCCCACGCGCGGCCCGTCCGCAGGCAGCCCGCAAGCAGTTCGCGCAGCCTCGAGCGCCGGTCGTCACGCATCTTCGACGGATTCTGCAGCCACAGGTATTTCGACTTCGTCAGCGAGTCGTCGCCCTCCTTCCGCAGTTCGCGGTGCTCGCACTTCCGCACCGCGTCGACCGCCTCGCCAAGGTGCTTCGCCACGTGAAACTTGTCGAAGGCGATGTGTGCGCGCGGAAGATTGCGCCGGGCGGCGTTCATGTATGCCGGCCACATGTCCATCGTCACCACTTCGATCGCCGCACGCTTCTCCTCGCCCAGCTCCGTGAAGAACGCGTCCAGGCTCGCCTCCGTCCTTCCGTCGGAGACCGAAAGCACGCGCGATCCGTCGAGGTCCGTCACCACCGTCACGTACTCGTGCCGCTTCTGGAACGACGTCTCGTCGATGCCGATGCGCGTCGGGCACACCGGCTCGCGCCGCGCGAGACCGCGACGCACCGCGCGGGCCATGATCCCGTCCGTCTCGTCCCAGCTCAGACCGAGGCGACGCGCCACCGCCGAGGCGCTCGCCTCCTTCAGCCAGTCGATCGTCAGCCGCTCGAAGAGCGCGGTGAACCGCGAGCCCGGCTCGGCCCATGGCACGACGACCTGGCTCACGCCGTGCTCGGGGCACTCGACGCGCGGAACGTCGGCGGCGAGATAGGTCTGGAACTGGCACGTGTCCAGATGACGCCAGCGTCTGCGCCGCGCGTCGTAGCGAGCGACATGCTTGTCGCAGTGAGGACACGTCGGAGCGCCGTGGAACTCGACCACGACCTCGACGGTTCCGGCGGCGACGTCAAGGAGCACGTCGATGACATGCCACGGTGATTCGATGCCGAGGATCTTCGTGTAGAGGTCGCGGTCGCGCATCCGCGCACCTTATTCCATCCCGTACAACCTCTGGACGCGGCGCGCGAGCCGCGCCGGGGCCGCCGAACGGGGCGCGTCACCCACATGAAAGCCTGAAGACCCGAAAAAAAAGTCCCCGACCTTTCGGTCGGGGCCAAGTGTGTTTTGTGGGTGTGTGATGCGGTTGTGCCTGACGCCGCTCACCGAGACAGGTCAATCGAACTTGATCTTGTCCGTTCCCATCGCGCCGTGATCGTCCATGCCACCGCGGGTCGGCTTGGGCTTCATGTTCTCGGCGGCGAGTTCGCGCTCCTCACCCGGAGTGGTGCCCCATTGAGCACGCTTCAGCGAGAGGCCGATCTTGCGATCGTCGGTGTCGACGCGGAGGATCTTGACGTCCACCTGCTGTCCGACCTTCACCACATCCTGCGGGTTCTCGACCTTCTGGTCGGAGAGCTCGCTGATGTGGAGCAGGCCTTCGAGACCCTGCTCGAGCTCGACGAAGACACCGAAATTGGTGATCTTCGTAATCGTGCCCTGCACGATCATGCCCGGGCGATAGGCCGTCGGAATCGCTTCGATCCACGGATCCTCGCTGAGCTGCTTGAGGCCGAGGCCGACACGCTGCTTCTCCTGATCGACGTCGATCACAACGCAACGGACGGTATCGCCCTTCTTGAAGACTTCGTTGGGGTGGGCGACCTTCTTCGTCCAACTGATGTCGCTGACGTGGAGCAGGCCGTCGATGCCTGGCTCGATTTCGATGAACGCGCCGTAGTTGGCGAGGTTTCGCACCTTGCCTTCGATGATCGTTCCCGGCGGGTACTTCTCGGCGACGAGCTCCCACGGGTTGACCTCGGTCTGCTTCATGCCGAGGGAGATCTCAAGCTTGTCCTTGTTGATATCGAGGACGACGACATCGACCTCATCACCAACGTTGACGACCTCGCTCGGATGGTTGACGCGGCGGGTCCACGACATCTCGGAGATGTGCACGAGACCTTCGATGCCTTCCTAAAGCCGCACGAACGCGCCGTACGACATGAGGTTGACGACCGCGCCCCGCACGCGGCAGCCGACCGGATACTTCCGCTCGATCTGCTCCCAGGGCGAAGTTTCCTTCTGCTTGAGGCCGAGGGAGATCTTCTCCCGCTCGCGCTCGATGTTGAGGATCTTGACTTCGAGTTCGTCGCCGATACGGACAACCTCGCTCGGGTGGTTGACGCGTCCCCAAGACATGTCGGTGACGTGCAGCAGACCATCGATGCCGCCAAGGTCAACGAACGCGCCGAAGTCGGCGATGTTGGTGACGGTGCCGCGCACGACGTCGCCTTCCTTGACGCTGTCGAGCAGTCGACGCTTGGCGTCCTCGCGTTCTTCTTCAATCAGCTTGCGACGGCTGATGACGATGTTGCGGCGCTCTTCGTCGATCTTGAGGATGACCGCGCGAACCATCTTGCCGATGTAGTCGCCGATGTCGCCGGGACGACGAACATCGACCTGCGATGCTGGCAGGAAGACCGGCACGCCGATGTCGACGAGCAGTCCGCCCTTGATCTTTCGAACGCACTTGCCTTCGACGACGTCGCCTTCCTTGCGGGTCTGAAGGATCTGCTCCCAACCGCGGATGCGATCGGCCTTGCGCTTCGAAAGGATGACGCCACCGTCTTCGCCTTCGAGCTGCTCAAGGAGCACTTCCACTTCGTCGCCGAGGGCGATGTCGCCTTCGAACTCGCCCTTCTCGACGAGGCCTTCGCTCTTCAGGCCGACCTCGATGACCACGAAGTCGCCGGCAAAGCCGACGACGTGGCCCTTCAGGATCGTGCCTGGGGCAAAGTTCTTGATCTCTTCCTTGAGAAGAGAGTTCATGTCGCCGCCGGCGACGGTGTCCCCGAAAGCTTCGCGAAGCATGCGCTCCGCGGTGGTGCTATCGAGCTGGAGATCCTCAATCAGGTTGTAGTCGACCATGCTGTGGGTGGCCGCGACCGGAAGTGGCCTCGCACGTGATCATGTCAACCATGATCGTTCGTGCCTGCTTGCGCAGGGTCCCGCGCCAGTGCGGAGCGGGAGGGAGAGGCGGGTCGCGACGCGATGTGGAAAAGAAGGTGCGAACCGGTGCGCGGCACAGGCCGAGCGTTTGGACCGGAAGGGGGCGAGTGTAGCGGAAAGCGAGCAGGAATCGCCACAGCAGGGCGGCAATCACGGAGCACACGCTGCGGTGATCGGTTTGGCGATCGGTTGGGCGATGGGTTGGAACCCGCCGAGCGAGCCTCGATCTGTCTGCTTCTAACGCCGAATCGCGTCAGTTCGACGTGGGATCCCTTGCAGGAAGTTCACACGATCCAGTGTCGCAGCGACGTCCAAACAGCCGCCCCAAGCCCACGCGATACCGGGCGAACACGCGGTAGCCCAGATCGCAGATCGGTCTCAGCACCGGCCAACCGGTCCACCCGACGACCCAGCCGATGCCCGCCGCCGCGTACGCCCGGCGGAAGACCTCCATGCCTTCGATGATCGCCCCGTCGGGGCGTTGCCCATGGATGCGAGCCATGAAGGTCTCGCGGGTGCTTCGGAACAGTGCTGCGTCAAAGTCGGGGTCGCTGACGTCGATCGCCCGCAGGGCGGAGGTGCGACCACGCCGCTCGGCGACGCGCTGCAACATCCGCACTTCCCGCACGCAGAAGGGACATTCAGCGTCAAAGAAGATCGTGAACGGCTGTTGCTCACGAGTTTCGGACGATTCGAGGGCGACGTTGGACATGCCGCTCACTTCGCCACGACCAGTCGTGTGGATGTTCCGCCCACGACTTCGACCGCGTGCTCGGTGACCATCGTCCCCGAAGACGGTCCGTCGCTTGGCGGAAGGGTCTTCAGCGACCGTCGCATGGCCATGAAGCCGAGAACGCCGATGGTGTTGATCGCGACGCACACCGCAAACACGATGGAGGTGTCGAAGCCGTGGGTCTTCAGCCACTCGAAAATCCACAAGGCGACGATCGGGGCAAGTACCCCGCGAATTCCGTTGAGCGTCACGTGCACGGACATGTATTGCCCGTCCTTGTGGGCCGGCGCGAAGTGCTGATGACCGAGGTTCCAAGCCAGCATGCCACCTGCGAAACCGACGCCCAAGAGGACGCTCGACACCGGGAACAGCCAGAAGATGTGCAGCCAACTGGCGAGCCACATCGCGGAGGTTGCAGCCACAAACACCCAGCCGTGCAGCGCCCGAAACTCGATGATGTGGGTGCGATCCAGAAGTTTCGCCCACAGCGGAATCGCCAGCGGCATGACGATCAGCGGAATGATCGCGTTGACCATGATGCCGGTGTGGTAACTGACCTTGAACTCCTCCGTGAGGATGATCGCCAAGGGCGCTGAGTACATCAGGTTGCCGAAGCCGAAGATGAACATCCAGAACATGAACCGGCGGTAGAGCGGATCGTCCTTCAGGGTGGTCCACATCTCGCGCGTGGACCGGGAGAACGCGGGTCCGGTGCGGCCCGCGAGTTCGGCGCGAGCCAGGCGCTGTTGCCCGCGCAGCCGCACCTTGCGGTAGATCTGGTTGCCGATCAGTCCGACGCATGCCAGTGCCGGGAAGAGCACGTGGAACGAGTTCGCGTTCCAGTCCATCGCTTCGCCGATGATCCAACCGGCGATGGCCAGTGTCAGACTCTGCATCGTCGCCATCTTGCCGGCGATGGTGGCTCGACTGGCGCTCGGGTAGTTGTTGCGCCACACGGCTGCGCGCAGCGTAATCACGCCCGTCCAGCAGGTTCGGGCGAGAATCGTGAAGGCGGTCACCATCACCAGTCCCACCGCGCTGTTGGGCGCGAAGGCCATGAGTCCGACGAGGATCGATGTTGCGATCTGAAGGCCGGAGATGAACGGGACCTTCGCACGCCCGCGGGCGAGACCAGCCCAGATGAAGCTCGTGAGGTTCGCGAAGTTCGGCGCGGCCGTGAGCAACGCAACCGCGATGTTCAGATGGGTGTCGCTGATGCCCTCAACGCCGGTGAAACTCTTCTTCACCACGATCGAGATCGTCCCGCCTTCGATTGCCCCGAGCATCACCGGCAGAAACATCCACGACACCAGTTCGCGGGCATAGGTTGCCCGCAGCATGGGTGGGAGCCTTCGGGGGTGGAAACTTGAGACCATCGCGCCGAGGAACCCGACGCCCTTCACCATCGGGTGAGCGACGGTGTGGGCGATGGAGCTAACGTTGACGGGACGGTGAGTCACAGGCGGCTGCGGGGAAAGGGGGAGGGTAGGCCGACGGGCTGTTGTCGCATCGGTTGGGGAGGGACTGAATCGGCGGAACGGAAGCGTGATGAAAAAGACAGCCCTGAGGTGGGGACCTCAGGGCTGGAACGATCCGAATCAGGATCTCAGACCATCATGCGAGGTCGTCAGGCTGTCAGTGCGGATTGCCGCTCGTCGGAACGACGAAGTAGGGGCTCAGGATGCTCGGGCGATCGGTGAGCCACACGCGGCCGAGGTCATTCCAGAACATGCGACCGTTCTGGTCGAAGGTCACGGCCATGTTGCGCTGCACGTCCGAGGGGCGCTCCGCCTGCGTTTGCAACTCAGGGGTGAGATCACCCGTGATACTGTCGAAATCGGTCGCCAGGGGATCTTTGGCGCAACCGGTGAGACTGCCACCGAGGCAAACAACAAGAGCGATCGAGGCGAAACTGAGGGTGCGCATCGGATGGTGTTCCACAGGGAGAGGACCGACGGGAGAGTCAAAGGATCGGCGAGGTGCGTCACCGACTCCGGTCAAGGGAGCCAGCGAGCACTCCTCAGCAGCGAAAGATAACGACGATCTCCCGCATGTGTCAACGATTCGGAAAGTCTGCCCTTGCGGTTGCCGACAGCTTGCCCAAATCGCGGAACGGGGTAGAGTCTTGCCGCACTCCCCCTCAGGGCCCCCTCGGGGAAGCGGTCAGCCGCATTCCTCGAACCTTTCTGAACCCCAAGGGATCGTCGATGCCGCGGCGAAGGCCATGCCTCCCTCGAGTGGAAGGCCGGGACCGTCGGCCGTCGAGCCCACCTGACATTGGGGTTCGGGTGAAGCACCTGATCGGCGTGGGCTCCTCGCGAGCCCCGCTCTGACAACCGCGAAAGCAGCGTCGGACCAAACCGAGGAGGACCCTGCGGGGGGAGTGCGTTTCAATTGCGTCAGGGCCACAATGCCTTGTCGATAACATCCATGACGCCGCTGTCGTTGCCCCCGTCGTTACGCGACATCACGCTTCCGACGTTGTCCGCTGCGCGTGTCTCGCTTCGGCACATGACGGACGCGGATCTTCCGGCGATCTTTGCGATCTTCTCCAACGCCGATGTGATGCGCTACTGGAGTTCGATCGCCTTCCAACAAATGGACGAAGCTCGGGACCTTCTCAAGGACATCCACGCGAAGTTCGTGGCGGGCACGCTCTTCCAGTGGGGGATCGTGCGACACGAGGACGACGAGGTCATCGGCACGTTCACGCTCTACCGCGTGGATCTGGCGCACGGCCGAGCCGAAATCGGCTACGCCCTGCGGCGCTCCGCGTGGGGCCACGGTTTCGCAACAGAAGCGGTGCGCTGCGGCATCGACTTCGCGTTTCAGTCGCTGAAGCTTCACCGCCTTGAAGCAGATGTCGATCCTCGGAATCTTCGTTCGATCGCCATGCTGGAGCGACTCGGATTCCGTCGCGAAGGTTTGCTGCGCGAGCGCTACATCGTCAATGGAGAGATGCAGGACACGGTGTACTTGGGATTGTTGCGGAGTGAGTACGTTGACGCAGCGGAGCGCTAGTTCGGCGACCGTGCCCTCAAGCACCAAGAGCCATCACCACTCCAAGCGCACCACCGTCGCGCGGTAGTCGCGCCACACGGACTCGAGGGCATCAGGAATGATGCGCACTTGACCGACCGTGGCCATGAAGTTGGTGTCGCCATTCCAGCGCGGCAGGACGTGGGCATGGACGTGGTCGGGCAAACCTGCACCGGCGGCGCGACCCTCGTTGATGCCCATGTTGATGCCCTGTGGTTCGAGCGTCTTCTGTACCAACTCCATCGCCCGTTCGACCAGTCGCCAGAAGGCGGCCCGCGAGTCGGGGCTGTACTCAGCAAGCGTCGGCTTCGCTTCACCGAGGGCCACCAAGAGATGGCCGTTGACGTAGGGATAGCGGTTGAGCAGGATCATCCCGAAGCGGTCGCGATGGACGACGAGCGATTCTTCGTCGCGCGCGGGATGACCCCAATACTCAAGTAGGAAATCGCCGCCCGACGCGTTCGCGACTCGAGCGTCAGTCGCCTGCCGCTCAAGTTCTCGCAGGTAGGTCATGCGCCACGGCGCCCACAGACTGTCGTGCAACATGCGAACCTCAATTCATGGACGCGGGCGGAGTGCTCGGCGTCGGGACGTCCTCGGGCGGCAGCGCAAACCAGCGCCGTCGCGGCGCCGGACCATCGTTGAGTTGGATGCGCATCGGGATCGTACGTTCTCCCGACCAGTACTTCGTGAACGGTGTCGTCGCGCCAGTTGTCGAACCAGTGGGAACGATGGCCAGTGCCCGCTGTGCGATGTCGCGATCGCCGCGTACGCGCACCGACCAACCGGTGGCCGCAGGTATGAGCCGTTCGAGGGCATCGAAGTCCTCGCTCAGGATCTCCCATCGCGTCTGTCGACCGTTCAGTCCCGCCGGCCACCACATGCGGCTGTGCCGGCGAACAATCGTTCCTTCAAGGATCTCAACGTCGAGTCCGACGAGGACGCCGGCGAAATCGGCCTCGCCCGTCCGGCTCGGATCAAAGCGCAAGCCGAAACGACGCAGTCCAGTTCGCCACGCGATGATGCCTTCGCTGAAGACTTGGGCGAGCGCTTCGTCCATCGCCGGTGTCGCAACGGGAGTGAGCGCTGGGGCTGGCGAGCCGACAACCAGCGGTACGATGATGTCTTCAACATGAACCGGTCCCCACGCGGCATCGGGATCGCGATGGCCGTCGACGCGGGTTGCTCG
>JBBQCR010000136.1:0-8322 GCA_038318935.1 Phycisphaerales bacterium | reverse complement strand
GTCCGACCGTCGCCCCCGACTCCGATGGGTCCGGTGATGCGGACGGGGCAAAGTCGGACGCTGATCAGGCCGACGTTGCACTGTCGGTTTCTCCTCCCGAGCCCATAGATCCGGAAGCCTTCCGGCATCGACTCCAAGGCTTGGTCTCAGGGGGTCCGCTCGCGGTGATCGACGGCCGGACGTACCGGGTCGGCGACACCATCGCGAGTCTCGACGGCAGCGAGCCCTTCACGCTCGTCGAGGTCAAGAACACCGCCGCAGTCCTTGCACGGGCTGGGCACCGATACGAGTTGCGGATGGGGCCGTCTCCCTCTGCAACAAAGAAGAGCACTCGCTGACCCCCTCCTGTGACCGCAGCGTTTTCAAGGACCCTCCCATGCGCGACGACCGCCGAATCGAACAGGCCGACTTCTCGAACACGCCGACCAGCCCCCAGTGCAGCCACCAGTGCAGCCCCCAGTCCAGCCCCCAGTCCAGCCCTAAGTCCAGCCTGAAGTCCAGCCTTGCGCCCGGGGCGATGTTCATCCTGCCGCTGGCGGTGGCCCTTCCCTGCTTGGCATCGAGCGCCTTCGCAGGAGCGCCGACGCGGGCGCCGCACGCTCAGAACGCCCCGGCCCCGGTCAAGCCCGCCCCAGCTCCTCCGAAGCAAGCCGCGCCTCCGAAGCAAGCAGCTCCTGCGAAGCCCGTGGGTAGCCCTGCTTCGAGCGGCACCGGTGAGGGTTCGATGCAGGCCTCCGGCAAAGAGACCTTCACGGTCCAGTTCCAGGACACCGACATCCTGCAGGCTCTGCAGATGCTGTCGATCCAAGGTCAGAAGAACATCATCGCTGGCAAGGGAGTGGGCGGCGCAGTCACCGCGAACCTCTTCGACGTGACGGTGCAGGAAGCACTCGACGTCATCCTGAAGGCCAACGATCTCCGCTACGAGGAAGTCGGCAACTTCATCTACGTCTACACCCGCGACGAGTGGGAGCAGATGCAGCAGGCGCGCCGCAAGAAGGAGAGCCGCCGCTTCACGCTCGAATACATCAACGCGAAGGACGCCAACGAGTTCGTCCAGCCGCTCATCAGCGAGGTGGGCAAAGTCTCGTTCATTGGCGCGACCGAGAAGGGGATTGCCCCGGACGTTACGAGCGCAGGCGAAGATTCATGGGCATTTCAGGCGATGCTCGTGGTCAACGACTACCCCGAGAACCTCAAGAGCATTGGTGATCTTCTCGCGGAAATCGACACCCCGCCGCAGCAGGTTCTCGTCGAGAGCACCATCGTGTCGACTCGCGTGAACGAAGACAACGCCTTCGGCGTGGACTTCTCGATCATCGGAGACGTTGACTTCACCGACTTCACCAACCCGCTCGCCGTGGTGAACAACCTCATCCAGGGCAACAACGTGCCGGGAGAGAAGGCAACTGACTCGAAGGGATTCCAGCCTGCCGACAACAAGGCGGGTGGTGTCGCATCGAACGTCGGTCGAACTGGCGAGGCCGGCGGACTGAAGGTCGGTTACGTCAATGACAACGTGTCGGTCTTCCTGCGCGTGCTCGATGAGGTTACCGACACGATGATCCTTGCCCGGCCGCGTGCGACCGCCCTCAATCGCCAGCGATCGCAGATCCTCGTCGGCGAGCGCATCGGATACCTCTCGACGACACAGACTGAAACCGTGTCGACGCAGACGGTGCAGTACCTCGATACCGGCATCAAGCTGGTCTTCCGCCCCTTCATCTCGAAGGATCGCTCGATCCGCATGGAGCTCGCTCCGAGCGTGAGCGAAGCCATTCTCCGGCAAGTCACCGATCGCCTGGGTGGTGGCGTCGTCATCCCCGACGAGAAAACCAATCAGATCACCACCAACGTGCGCATGCACGACGGTCAGACGCTGGTCCTCGGCGGACTGTTCCAGGAAAAGACCACCATGTCGCGGCGCCAGGTGCCGGGTCTTGGTGACATCCCGCTCCTCGGTGCAGCGTTCAAGGGGCAGGACGACAAGATTGAGCGCAACGAGATCATCTTCCTGATCACTCCGACGATCCTGAAGGACTCGCTCATCGATGTGCAGGGAGCCGATGGCCAGCTCTTCGCCGAAGCGGTTCGAGTCGGTGCTCGCGAAGGCCTCTTGCCGTTCAGTCGTGAGGCTCTGAGCTCGAATCAGAATCGCGACGCGCTGGACGCGCTCGCCGCTGGCGACACCGAGAAGGCGCTCTTCCACACCGAAGCCTCGTTGCGGCTCAACAAGAACCAGCCGGAGATGATCCGTCTGCGTGCCGAACTCGACAAGACTGCTCCGGACAAGTGCTTCGAACGCGACATGATGAAGCGCATCATGGAGAAGCGCTCCAAGGACCAGACACAGAGCGCTGCGGATGCAGCGGCAGCGAAGGCCGCTGCTGCTCCGCCGACGGTCGATCCCCTCGCTCAGCCAGCGACCGCGTCTCCGACTACCGGAGTCGCGACCGCTGAGTCGTCGACAACGCCGACTGAGAGTGATGTTTCGTCACCAGTGAACATCGATTCGAGTACTGCGCCGGCCGAGTCGTCGCCGGTGTCCAGCGCTGCCCCGACCTCTTCCGCGCCCACGGTCGAAGCGGCCGCGTCGGTCGCCGAAGCGCTGCCTGTACAGAGCGCACCTGTTGAACCGATCGTGAGCGCTGTACCGGTTTCTGCGAGCGAGTCCTCGATCGCGACTGCGACTGGCACGGAATCGCCCATCACTTCGTCATCCAACGACACGACGACCTTCGAGACGCTGCCCGCGGCACTCGCGGCGTTGCTTGGCTCGCCGATGGCTCCGCCGATGCCTGTTGAGAGCAGCTCCGCCGCCACGCTCAATGGCCGGGGTGAGATCTCGGAGATCGAGACCACCATCGCCAGTTTCGGCGTCTCGGACAGTGCGTGGACTACTTCAGCCACCGCCTCGCAGCCAGTCGTCGCCAGTGAAGGCGTCAGTTCTTCCGAAATCACCGTGAAGGGCTTCTCTCTCGCCGCGGCGCTGCGGACTCCCTTCGGCCTTCCCTGGTTCCGACTGTTGAACGTTCCCCAGCCGGGATCGGCTGTTCAACCGACCACGGTCGTGAACGTGAACGAAGCTCCCTCCGACAACGACGTCGACGAGTCCTTCGAGGGATCCTTCGACGGCAGCATCAGCAAGTGACTTGAACACGACCGTCAGCGCCGAAGTCCGATCCTCCGGCGTCTCCAATCCAACGACATCGAAAGACATGACCATGCGCAGCTCGCTCCGATTGCTCTCAGCTCTTCTCGTCGTTCCGGTCGTTCTGCTCGCCTCCTGCAACGGTCCGACAAAGACCGGCAAGGAAGCCCGTACCGCGGCCAAGGACCGGGCGCAGAAGGCGACTGCTGTGATCGTCTATGACCAGGCTCGGCAGAGTTTCGAGTCCGGGCAGTTCGACAAGGCACTGAAGGAAATCAACGAGGCGATCTACCGCACGCCCGAGGAACCCAAGTACTGGGTGATGCGTGGGCGCATCCAGCTTGAGAAGGGGCGGCTTGAAGAGGCTCTTGCGGACTTCACCAAGGCATCGACGATCAAGAACGATTACGCCGAAGCCTACTACAGCGCTGGCATCGTGCACGAACGATGGTCCGATGACGCGAAGGCGATCATCGCGTACGAGAAAGCTGTTGCCGCCGATCCGACCAAGGTCGGCTACGTGCTCGCCCAGGCGGAAGTGCTCGTCGCCGCAAAGCGCTACGAGGAAGCGCAGGCGCTCCTCGAACCCAAGCTCGCGTACTTTGAGAACTCGGCGCCGATGCATCAGTTGCTCGGGCAGATTGCGATGCTTCGCGAGGATTCCAAGGCTGCGGTGCTTCACTACAACCGTGCGATTCTCATCGATCCCTCGCAGCCGATGGTGCTGGAGAACCTGGTGCGGGCGCAGTTCGCCGCTGGTGCCTGGAACGATTGCCTGCAGAACGTCCGACGACTTCAGCGCGAGGTCGCTGGTGGTCGAACCGCCGAGCAGATGCGAATCGAAGGCCGATGTCTGGCGATGATCGGACGAACGAGCGAAGCCCGCATCGTCTTCGCCGAGATCACCCGTGACACACCCGACGATGTGCAGGGTTGGATTGACCTCGCCGTCACTTCCTGGGAACTCGGCGAAGTGAGCCGCGTTCAGGTCGCCGCCAATCGCCTGATCAAGATCGCTCCGGATCGCTACGAAGGCTACGTGTTTCAGGGCCTCATCGAAGAATCGAAGGGCAACGACACGAGGGCCAACGACTGGTTCAAGAAGGCGACAACCACCGCTCGAGCCGGGGGCAAGGAACCGGAGATCCTGCTGTCGTTGCACGGTGCAGGAAGCGACGTCCGCACGGCGGGGGCGGACTCCGCTGCCTCGCCAGCCAACGAATGACAACGATGCGGCACGAATGTGTGGACTCGCTGGGGAGTGCGTCCGACGAACGTTGACAGTTCGATGCCTGCGATCCGCACCTGTACGACCGGCGTGCGGCCCTCCCTTGAGAAGTGCAAAGGATCGATGGGCATGATGGGCATGATGGGCACCATCCTCGTGGTTGACGACGAACCGCACGTGTTGCAGGTCGTCTCGGTGGTCCTGCGAAGTGCAGGCTTCCGAGTGATCGCCGCCGAAGACGGCGCGGAAGCGCTCGATCTCCTGGTGCGATTCGGCGCGGATGCCATTGTCACGGATCTTCACATGCCGTTGGTCGACGGACTCCAACTCGCATCGCGACTCTACGCGGACCAGCGTACGCGCGGGCTCCCGGTCATCATCCTCACGGCGCAGACCGAAGGTCCGATCGCAGGACTTTTGGATGTGCCGTCGCCGAACGTGCGGGCGGTCCTCGCGAAACCGTTCAGTCCCCGGCGGCTCGTCGACGAGGTGATGCGCCATGTCCGACTGCTCGAGATTCCCGACGCGGAGGCCGCCTGATGGTGCCGTATCGCCTGCATCCTGACGGTGCCCGCAACAGCCTTGCATCCGAGATTCGTTCGATGGGCGGCGTCTGGCTCGTCTGCGACGAGCGCGGTACGCCGCTGGAGATCAACCAGATCGGTCCCGGCGACTACGTCTCGTCGGTCTTCCTTCGCTCGCGACCGTTGCATCACATGCTGCGCATGTTGGTCCCGGGGCTCGTGAGCTGCGGTGGGCTGCAGATCGCCGAACCGATTCCGGGTCTGTACGCGGTGGCGAGCGTGCTGCCCGGTCGCACGCAACAGGACCTGCACGTCGGCATCGGCGTGGCGCTCTTCCCGACGGCCGCCTTCGCTTATGGAGAGGATCTGCTGCGCATCGCATCGAGCGCCGGGCTCGACGCCGGCGCGATCCGCGGCATGATCATGGCAGGCGAGCCACCCGAGCCGCGCGAGATAGCGCGACTTGCGTCGCTCGTGCGGTTCGCCCACCGGGCCGACGCCGAGCGCGACATCGAGATCAGAGTCGGCGAGAGCGTCGGCAAGCAGCTCGCCGACACCTACGAAGAGATCAATCTGCTGTACACGCTGGTCTCCGGCATGGCGGTCTCCGACGAGCCTGCTCCGTTTCTGACGCTGGCGTGCAACGAACTCGTGCGGACGCTGGGATTCTCGTGGGTTGCGGTGCGCCTTCGGCCACCGCTGGATCGCTTTGTTCCGCCGGACGGTCTCATTGTCGCTGGAGAACCGAACATCGATCGTGATCGCCTCCGCGATCTGGCGACCCGTCTGCTGGTCGCGTCCGGCGTCGAATCGCCACGTGTCTATCCGCGCGGGCATCGAACGCTCACCATGCTTCAGGTCGATGGGCCGATCGTCGCGTGTCCGATTCGGCGCGACGGACGCTCCAATGGCGTGTTACTCGTCGGTGATCGACGCGGACACGCGACCGAAGTCGGCAGCGCCGAACTCAAACTCGCGGACGCGACAGCGGGGCACTTGGGGATCTATCTCGAGAACGCGAATCTCTATCGCGACGTTGACGCTATGTTCCTCGGAACACTTGAAGCGCTGGTAACGGCCATTGATGCGAAGGATCCGTACACCCGCGGTCACTCGCAGCGTGTGGCGTCGGTCTCACGAGAGCTGGCCAGAACAATCGGCGTCGAGGAACCGAGTTTGAAACAGATCCACATCGCTGGGCTCATCCACGATGTTGGGAAGATCGGTGTCTCGGAAGCGGTGCTCCGCAAGCCCGGAAAGCTCAACGAAGTCGAGTTCGCCCAGATCCGCACGCATCCCGAAACCGGATGGCGGATCCTGAAGGACATACCGCAGTTTCGGGAGATGCTCGACGGCGTGCTCTCTCACCACGAGCGCTGGGACGGTCACGGATATCCCCACGGACTGAAGGGCAGCGACATTCCGTTGATCGCAAGGATCATCGCGCTTGCCGACAGCTTCGATGCGATGAGCTCCAACAGGACCTATCGGGCTCGACGACCTCGCGAGCAGGTGTTGGAGGAGATTCGGCACTGCGCTGGATCTCAGTTCGACCCCGACCTCGTTGGTCCGTTTCTCGCTCTGGACTTCAGCGAATACGACCGCATGCACGCCGAGCACGAGGCTCAGGCCGCGATCGGCCATCGCGAGGCCGCGTAAGTCGCCGGGCCGCTCGATCCGTTGTGGGGCGGTGAAATCCCAATGGATCGAGAACTCGGCCCCGGTTACAAAGCCGGTTGTGCCGATGTCCGCCAACCAGACGTTCGGTCGAGAGGACTCCAGGTCGATCTTCGATTTTGGGCAGGCGGTTCGTATCGGCGTCTTGATGGCGATCCTCATCGCCGTCGCGGAAACGATCGCGCGCGTCCTCGCTCCGGCGCTGGTCCCCGGCATGTCGCAAGCACTGCTCGCGGCGACGCAGGTCATCGTCGTTGCGGTGGTCGTCGCTTCGGGGATGGTGTTGTTCTGGCGTCGATCGCGAAAGATCGATGACGATCGCCGTTCCGAGCGGGAGATCTCCGCGCTCTTTGCGGCCAACTGCGAGGATCTGTTTATTCTCGCTGACGTGCATGGCAACGTGCTGTGGCTGTCGCCCTCCTACGCCCGATTCACCGGTTGGACGGTGGAGGATCGGCAAACGAGCGACTGGCAGTCGCGGGTGCACGAGGACGATCTGGAAAAAGTGATCGCCACGCGTGCTCGCAACCTCGCAGGCGAGTCGACTCGCGTGCAATACCGGTGCAGAATCAAGAACGGAGACTACCGCTGGCTCGACCTGCAGTGTGTTCCGCGGCGGGACGCCAACGGCAAGGTGATGCACCTCGTGACGTGCGGACGTGACGTGACTGAACTTGTCACGCTCGAACGACGGCTGCACGAGCAGATCGAACGTACCGAACTTGCGACGCGTGCGGGCAACATCGGCATCTGGGAGTGGGACATCCGCGATCAGCGACTGGTGTGGTCGGAGCGCATGTATCCGATGTACGACGTGCATCCGGAGACCCCGGTGACCTACGAGACCTGGCGCGAACGGGTGGTGCTGGAGGACCTCGAGCGCACCGAGCCGTTGTTGCAGGCGGCGGCGCGCGGCGAGCGGGAGTTCATCACCGACTTCCGCATCCGACGCCAGAACGGCGAGATTCGCACCATCGCCGCCTCTGCGACCGTGGTGCGCGATCATGCGGGCAACGCCGAGCGGATCATCGGTATCAACACCGACATCACGGAAGTCCGTTTGCAGCAGACGCGGCTGGCTGCAAGCGAGACAACGCTCTCCGCACTCGTGGAGCATGCACCGGTCGCCATCGCGATACTCGACCGAGAGCGACGCTTCCTCTTCGTCTCCCGCCGCTGGCGAGCCGAAAACGGATTGCTCGAGGCCGAGATCATTGGCCGAGCGTTTGACGAGTTCTGCCCGAAGCCCTCGCCCTCGATCCGCGCGATGCACGAACACTGCATCAGTGGCGGAGTCTCCAGCGTCGAGGACACGAAATCGCTTGCAAGCGATGGCTCCGAGGCGTGGGTCAGGTCACACCTGCGCCCGTGGCGCGACGCGCGAGGGCATATCTGCGGCATCGTTCTCTTCACCGAAACGATCGAACAGACTGGCCACGTGCATCGAGCGACGTAGCTGCCGCAGACTCTCCTGTGAAGAGCAGCACTCAACTCCACGCGCCGAGCAGAAGCGCGAGGTCGCTGGCATCAACAACGCCGTTGCCGTCGAGATCACCGAGTGGTCCGGGCCCGCCCCACGCGCCGAGAAGGATCGCGAGATCGCTGGCATCGACCACTCCGTCTGCGTTGAGGTCGCCCGGCGCCGCAGGAAGGGTGAGTTCTTGAACCCATGAGCGCCATGTCGATGCGTTCACTGCGTACTCGTGATTGGCCCAAAAGTGCGCGATCGAATTTGGCTGAGG
>JBBQCR010000135.1:0-8347 GCA_038318935.1 Phycisphaerales bacterium | reverse complement strand
CTGCGCGATCTCCCGTTCCGCTGGGGTGCGTTGCCGTTCCTGATCGGCCTGCTGATCGGCGCCGGCGGCAGCATGGCACTGTGGCGCAACGCGCGGCGGACGCCTGACCTCGTCGCTCGCGCGGGGATCGCCCGCACGTTTCAGAACATCCGGCTCTTCCCAGAATTGAACCTCGTCGAGAACGTGCTCGTCGGCATGGACAGCCGACTTCATACGCGCTACTGGGACGCGATGCTGCGCACGCCGCGCTTCTTTCGTGAGCGCCGCTGGGCCACGGCGAAGGCGATGGAACTGCTCGCGTTCGTCGAACTGGAGACCAAGTGCGAGGAGAAGGCCAAGAACCTTCCGTACGGTCACCAGCGGCGACTGGAGATCGCTCGCGCCTTGGCGAGCGAACCGACGCTCCTCCTGCTCGACGAGCCGGCGGCGGGCATGAATCCCGCCGAGACCGTGGACCTCATGCGACTCATTCGCAAGGTGCGTGACCGTCGCGTGACGGTCGTCCTCATCGAGCATCACATGCGGGTCGTGATGGGCATCAGTGATCGCATTGTCGTCCTGCAGTATGGAAAGAAGATCGCCGAAGGCACACCCGAGGAGATCAAGTCCGACGAGCTCTGCATTGAGGCGTATCTGGGCAAGGAGGAACTGGGTTGAGTGCTCCGGCCGACTCGACGCTTCCAATGCTCGCGGTGCGCGACGTGCGCGCCGGCTACGGCGCGATCGATGTGCTGCACGGCATCTCGATCGAGGTGCGGCGCGGAGAGATCGTCTCGCTCATCGGTGCCAACGGGGCGGGCAAGACGTCGACGCTGATGTGCATCTCGAGGATCAATCGTCTGCGCGGCGGATCGATTGCCTTCGACGGCACCGAGATTACGGATCTCGCTGCCGATCGTGTGGTGCGTCGCGGGCTGGCGCAGGTCCCCGAAGGTCGCAAGATCTTTCCGCGGCTGACGGTGCTGGAGAATCTTGAGATGGGTGCCTACATTCGGCACGACCACGCGGAGATCGCCGCGGATCTCAAGCGGGTCTATGAACTCTTCCCGGTGCTCCGCGAGCGCGTGAAGCAGTTCGGCGGCACGCTATCAGGCGGCGAGCAGCAGATGCTGGCCATTGGTCGGGCGCTCATGAGCCGTCCGACGATGCTCATGATGGACGAACCATCGATGGGCATCGCGCCGATCTTGGTAGCGAGGATCTTCGAGGCGATCAAGGAACTCCGAGCGCGGGGGATGACCATTCTGCTGGTCGAACAGAACGCGCGGGCGGCCCTGAAGCTGTCCGACCGCGGCTACGTCCTCGAGACCGGTCGCGTGGTGATGACCGACACGGGATCGGCCTTGCTCGCGAGCCCTCGGGTCCGCGAAGCGTACTTGGGCGACTAGCGTTGGATGAACGCGGGGGGGGTGTGGCGATCGACGGTCGTCAAGGACGCGAGCGCCTCAGGGAACGCCGCCGCGGGAATCGTCAGAGGATCGCGGCTACCATGCGGCCAGATGCGTGAATTCCGCCTCCGTCAGGATCTTGAGCGTCACAGCGTCGGAGCGTTCCAACTTCCCCTGGGGGTGGAACCCGACGGTCTGCCGGAGCCCACGCAGGGCTACACCCTGACCTATCAGGCGGGCGAGGACGACGAGCCGGACACGTACGCGTTTCACGTCGTCGTCTCCCACGAGAAGATCAAGGAACTCATCGACGCAGCCTTCGGCCTGCTGCCCGAAGAAGTCACGCCGGTCGTCGAGATCGGTTCACGCGACGCCTACCGCAGCGTGGACGTCTATGTGGGCGAGGAGCCGGTTCCGCTCGATCACTTCCTTCGGGTCTGGTACGAGTTCGAGGAGATCATCCTTGAAGACGTCTGCCTCGGAGCTGGCGGCAACGCCGAGGATCCGTTCGTCGAGGTGTTCCTCGACAGTTGGAAAGGCGTCGCGATCCACGTCCCGATGGAGTGGCGCGAACGGGTTGAGGACCTTCTGCACAAGCTCGGGCTGGAGGAGGTTCCAGAAACCTGGCCGGGCGGACTCGATCAGGAGGAACCGCTCTCGAAGATCCGCGATGTGCTGGAGATCGAGGACGAGCATTCCCCCGACATCGACGAGTTGCTGTTGCAACTCCGCGAGGCGTGGGATCTGGCGCTCAACATCGATCCCGAGTCGAACATCGACGATGCTGGTCGCGAGCTCGGACTCACGCTCTGGCACGCGATCGTGATCGCCGAACCCATCGAGGGCGACGCCGAGGCTGGCGCTTACATCTCGTTCTGGGCCACCGCGTCGTCGCTGGCGGAGATCGAGGAGATGATCGGTGACTGGTTCGACGAGCAGGAGGAGTGGGCGTTCAAGAGCGTCTATTCGATGGATCGCGTGGCCTTCGACGAGCGGCCCGAGGAGCTCGCGTCGCTGCCGCACCGGCGCACGACGCAGACGATGCATCTGGCGGAAGTCGATCGATGGGGCGAGGATGGACCGGGCGAGCCGCCGCGGCGTCGCGATCCTGACGAACGCAATCCGCCCGAGAGCGGCGGCGATGACGACGGTCCGCCACGGCGCCGTGGTCGATCCTGACACTGCCATGTCCGTCGACGATTCCCCTGATAGTTCTGCGGATTCCGACCGAGCGTGGTACGACGCAGGCCTCCGCTTCGAGTGTTCGCAATGCGGCAACTGTTGCTCCGGCCCGCCCGGCGCGGTGTGGTTCACCCCCGAGGAAGGTCGACTGATCGCCGCAAGGCTCGGCGTCAGTGAGGCGGACTTTCTCGAGCGCTACACGCGCCGAGTTGGTGTGCGCCGTACCTTCAACGAGCGAGAGAGCGACATCGGTTTCGACTGCGTCTTTCTCGATCGGCTCAGCGTGCCCGGTCGGGCGAGTTGCTCGATCTACGATCTGCGTCCGACCCAGTGTCGCACGTGGCCATTTTGGCCGGAGAATCTTGCATCGCCGCAAGCGTGGACTCAGGCCAAGGCCATGATGCCCTGCCACGGCATGGACCACGGTCGTTTGCACTCCTTCGTCGAGATTCGGGTGCAGGTGGATCGTGATCGCAAGGCGACGCCGTTCTCTCCGGAGTCAGAGCGTGGATGAGCCCGACGAACTCGGGGACGACGCGCTTCGCCAGCGATGGTTCGATGCCAGTGCGCGCATCGAGATCGGAGAGGCGATCGGGGCGTTGCACGAGCATGTCGGCAACGAAATCGAATCGCGACGGCCGTTGTGCTTGGCGAGCGGGCGTTGCTGTCACTTTGAGGAGTTCGGACATCGGCTCTACGTGACCGGGCTTGAAGCCGCTTGGTGTGTGCGTTCGCTGCGATCGCGCGGCATCGCGGCATCGCACGCCTGCACGATCGAAGCGGTGGATGCCGCCAAGGAACGTGGGGACTGCCCGTTCCTTCTCGATGGTCGAAGCTGCGGTGCCCACACGGATCGACCCCTCGGATGTCGCATCTATTTCTGCGACCGGGCCAGCGAAGGTTGGCAGCAGTCTCTCTATGAGCGCATGCACCGCGAGATCGTCGCCTTGCACGAGCGTCACGCGATTCCCTACCGATACGGCGAGTGGCGAGCGATGCTTCGCGCGGTGTGCGCATGAGCGAGGGGAGGGTTGCCGGTTGGATTCGCTCGCTGTGGGAAGCGATCTGCCCGGAGCTCACCGCGTTTCCTGATCGGCCCACCGCGATCGCCGCGTATCGGCTGGCGGAATCGGAAGTGTGGTCGACCTGGCGCGGACGAGCGATCGGGGCGTTCGCTGTCGTGGGGATTCTCGCGATGTTCGGCTTGGCCCGAGCGTTCGAGCATCATCATCCGCTCGACGAAGTCCTCGGTGCCGCGGCCATGCTCGTGCCGATCCCGATCGCGTGGTGGACGTATCGTCCGCTACTCCGGTATCGGCTGCGCGAAGCCTTGCGCGAAAGCGGCATCGCGGTGTGTTTGCAATGCGGATTCCAACTCGACGACCACGCCAACGCCGCTGCGGAGGAGACGAGTGCCCGGCGCTGTCCCGAGTGCGGCGTGACTCTCGACGCGCCTGCGAAACACTGAGGCGTGACCGCACATCGATCAACCAGCGAGCGCGACCTTGACCACGCGTTCCTTCTGGGCTCGCTTCACCGTGAACTTGAGATCCTTCTTGCCTTCGACCAGCGTTCCGAAGACCGCTGCGCTGGTGACAGGTTGGCCGTCGACCTCGGTGATGATCTCAAAGGGTCGCAGGCCCGCGACGCTGGCACGCTGACCAGGCTCGAGTTTTGAGACGACGACTCCCGGTGCGTCGTCGGTGAGATTGAGGTACTGCCGGACTTCGAGCGTCAAGTCGCGCACGGTCATGCCCATCGCCGTGTCCTCGAACTTCGGGGCGTTGCCGTAGTGCGGCGGACTGAGTTCGACGGTGAGTTCCTTCGTGGTGAGCGTCCCGTCGTGGGCGAACTCCAAGAGGTACCGACTGCCGATCCCGAGTGCCGTCAGCGTGCGATTCAGACTGTCCTCGATCGGAGGCCAGGGCGCGGGAATCTGGTCGTAATACTCTTCGGGCAGTTCGTCGAGCCGGTCCCACGGGAAGACACCCGTGAAACCGAGATCGCCTTCCATGAACGCGATCTCGATCGGACGGTCGCGCCGCGGTGTGGTGATCGACAAGAGGACATCCCCTGGTTCGATGCCCGCCTTCGCGGCCGGTGAGTTGGCGTAGACGAGCGTGACCAGACCGCCAAACTCGCCATCGCGCGAGAACTCCGCAACGCCGTTGGCGCGGGCGAGCTCCGGCTCGAGTGGCTGCACGAGGGCACCCAGCCATCCGGTGCGGCTTTCCTCCTCCTCAGTCAGCGGAATGTTCGTCACATCTCGGCTCGAGTCGAGTGAGTCCAGCGCCCTTGCCAGCACCGACGCAGGAGTGCAACTGAGATTCTGTCCAGATCGGTTGAAGCGGTTTCTGGTTGCTCCAGGCTGCTCGCGCTTGTTCAGGGGAAGCGCTGCGAGCGATCCGTCGGGAGCGAAGAGGAATGCCGAACTCTCTTGCGGAAGTCCGATCGGGAATCGAATGCCGCGCCAGCCCGCCTCGAAAGCGCCGAGCCGAAGGTGTATCGGATCGCTGACTCGATTGCGACCCACAATGCGAACCGACGAAGCCATCAGCAGCCGATTCCGCCAAGCGGACAAGTCAGTCGCGTTGAGCGTGAGGCCCGGCGACAGCGACTCGGCCGGCTTCGCGAGAAAGGCCCCCCAGTCGCGCAGCGTGGCAAGGAACTCTGCACTGTGTGAGTGGTCGGTGCTGTCGATGAGTTCGACCCGCTCAAGGCGGGCGGTCACGCTCGGTTGCAGATTCGCGAGAACGAGGACGTTTCCGTCGTCTAAGACTACGGCGAGCGCTTCGAGTTCGGTCGCAGCGTCCGATCCGTCGGCCGTCGTCAGATCGCGGGCGACGGCGCTCTTGCGCGGGCTGCGAAAGTGCAGCGTCGCCCGCAGGATCGACTCATCGGTGCGTTGTCGCGTTTCGCTTGCGAGTCGTGTCATGGTCTCGGCGGAGACGTTGGGCCAGAGGGCAGGATTCGCTGGAAGTACCGGGGTCGCAAGGCGCCGGCCGGTGAGGTCCACGCGAACAGTCGCGCCGTTGGCGTCCACGGTGACGGCATCCGGTTCAGAGGTTGCGACGGCGACGGCGCCGGAGCCAACGATCTCCAGAGCGAACCCATCCGAAACTTCCCGCTGCGGCCCGCCAACGAGGAGCGTCCACACGCCATCCCAGTCCTGAGCGTGCACCGTGGTGAGCGGCATCGTTGCCTTCGCGTCGGCGGCGAGAAACGACAGCGGCTTTGCCGAGGCGATCGGACCCGCGAGCGTGAGCAGCATGCCGCCGTCCTCGCTCAGCCACGCCGTCGGTGTCGCGTCCACATGCACGTCGCCGCTTCGCACGGTGATGGCAGCGATGAATCGTCGGGGGATTTCGGGATCGCGGGCGACAACGAGATTCGGTGCGATCAGGTAGCCGGGGAGTTCGATGGGTCGCTCATCGTCGATGAACTGGCTGAACGCGTTGCGATATCCGCGCTCGCCCATCAGGTATCCCTCGGGAGTCTCACCGCGGTCCTGCTTGAGCCACATCTCGACGACGACCAAACTCGGTCGGACGAGTTCCGCGATGGTCTTTGGATCGACGCTCGCGGCTTTGGGCGGAACGTCGGTTTGCGGTGTCACGGCCGCGGCCGTCGAAGAGAGCGAAGTGAGCGCGATCGTGAGGAGCGTGGCAATGAAATGCATGGCAGTGGGACGGGGAAAGAAGGGGAGTCACTCGCGTTCGTAGTCGCGCGAGATGTCGAGGATGATCTGACGGAGTTGACCGCCGCGCAGGATCTTGACCTGCAGCCGCTTCTTCGTCGCGAGGTTGGCGAGCGTGCGCTCGTGGGCGCGTCGCACATCGTCGAGTGTCACCAGCGGCTGGCCATCGATCTCGATCAGGATGTCGTTGGCCAGCAGTCCCGCGGCCGAGGCTGCGCCCGGTTCGCGAACACCGAAGAGGAACACGCCTTCGGCACGCTGGCGATGCAGTTCCGGATTCTCGAAACGGTTCACGGCCTTGGCGGTCAGTCCCCAACGAGGACAATCGACTTCCTCGCCCTGCACGCGCCCCTTGCGACTGGGAGTGAGCGCGACATTCAACGTCTGGGTCGCTGCGCCGCTTGACCGTTCAAGCGTCAACTGCACAGGTTTCTCCGGCGGGAGGAGCGCGATGCGGCGACGAATTGCCGGAAGGTCCTCGCTCGTAAGCCCATTGGTTGGGAGACCAGTGACCGACCGCAGTCGATCGCGGCTACGGACGCCAGCGGCTTCTGCGGGGCTGCCCGCCTCGACTCCAGCCACGATCACCCCTTCGGTCCCCTCGAAGTAAACATCACGATCAAAGTCACGCAGCGGCTGCAACGTGATGCCCGACCACGACCAGCCGACGTCCTTCTGCGTGCGCATGCGATCGAGTACGTCGCGGATGGTGTCGGAGGGAATCGAGAATCCCATGTCGCCGCCGGCCATGCGCGCGAGCGTGTTGATGCCGATGACGCGTCCCTTGGTATCAACGAGCGGACCGCCCGAATTCCCCGGTGAGATCGAGGCATCGGTCTGGATCCAGAGGCTGTACTCGCTTGAGTCGGGCAGGAATCGGCGCGTGCAACTCACGATGCCAACGGAGACCGAGCGATTGAGTCCCCACGGCGCGCCCATCGCCATAACGAAGTCGCCCTCCTCCAATTCGCCCGAGGGCCCTATCTCCGCGACGGGGATCGGCTCGTGCTTGCTGTCGATCACCAGACGCACCAGGGCGAGATCAAGATCGCGATCGCTGCAGACAAGCTCCGCCTTGAACGCCCGGCCGTCGGAGAGCAGGCAGCGAATCTCGATGGCCCGATCGACCACGTGCCAGTTGGTGAGCAACTCGCCCGCTTCGCTGATGACGACGCCAGAACCACCGACCTCCTCGGTCCGCGCTCGTCCTGATTCCATGCCTTGGCGCAGGCACTTGATGTAGACGACCGCTGGAAAGACCTTGGATTTGGCGGCCCGGACGACTTCGCGGAAGTCAAGATTGGCTGTCGCGATCGCTGGCGCAGGAGCTGGCGAAGTCTGTGCCGTTGCATCGACGGTGATGGATGCTGTCAGGATCGCTATCGCCGTGAGGCGAAGGGAAGCGAGCATGGGAGTGCGCCATGTCGAGCATGTGAACAAGATGAACGAGCTGAACGGGATGAACATCATGAACATGGAGATCGCTCGCGCGAGCATCGTCGCGTGGAAACGATGCACAAGATCTTTTCGAAGCTGAGGAGTGGACTCTAGCAGTAGCGCGCCCCATACGGCGAAGCCACTGACGCGATCAGCCGGTGCATCTCTCCCCGCACCCTTGGCGGGAGGCTTCATGAGGACGGCGGACATCGCGCGACCGTGGCCGAAAATCAAGCGAGAGATCGCACGGGTCAACGCCTGCTTCGCCCGCGAGGAGCCGCGAGCGATCCTGCGCACGCAAGGGTGACGCGCGTCGACGCGCGGTGGGGATCCCCGACAGCGTCGTTCATCGCATCAGGCGCGACATCGCAACGCCGATTGTCGATCGCGTGCTCGGCAACGTCCGACCGCGGCGCATGCCTCGCGACTTCGCATGGGTTCGCCGCGTCAACCGCGTCAACCGCGTCAACTGGGTCAACTGGGTCACTCGGGTCAGGAACCTTCGTCGCTCGAGCTGATCATCCTCGCTCTCCAAAGCACTTTCGCCACAGGTTGCTGGAGAGCGACATGCACGCAAGTCGACACCTTCGCTCCCCTCCTGTAGTATCACCGACGTTTCTTCCGCAATCCCATCGACGTGCTC
>JBBQCR010000134.1:0-8393 GCA_038318935.1 Phycisphaerales bacterium | reverse complement strand
TGATTCTCCAGGCCCGAGCTCTGAAGGAACTCGACGCCTCAGCGATGGCCGCAGCCGGCCGCTAATGTCTCGCGGGACGGAACACGCAGGGGAACAACACAGGCCGCGCGACACCAGTCGCGCGGCCTGTTTCTTGTACTCGCTCCTCAGGCTGCTCCGCCCACCACCATGCGTGCTCCACCCTTGAAGGTGATCTGTACAACCAGCAAGTCATCGTCCGGGCGACCCTCGTGATGGCGAGCGACGAGGTTTGCAAGAAACGTCGGGAAATCGCGCGGCGGCGGATCGAACGCGACGGACTCCTCGAGGCGCTTGAGGCCGAACTGCTTTCCCAAGGGGCAGCGGGCCTCGAACGCGCCGTCGGTATAGATGATCACGCAATCACCGGGCTCGATCGGTTGGGTTTGTTCCTCGGTGTCGAAGACTTCCGGCGGCGCGGCCCCGAGCACCAACGTCGTGCAATCGAGTCGACGGACCTTGCCGGACTTCGTGCGAAGAAGTGGCGGCGGGTGACCGGCGACGACCCAGCGTATCGTGCGGGCGAACGGATCGATCTGCACACACGCCGCGGTCGCGAACATCGAATGTGCGCTCATCGTCAGGTGGATGTAGCGGTTGAGCTGCGTCAAAAGCATGTGCGGGGTGACGTCGCCCTTGGCCTCGGCGATGACCCGTTCGAGTTCGCCGAACAGTCGGTTGACGGTCAGCGCCGCGGCGAGTCCGTGGCCGCTGACGTCGATGACCGTGGTCGTTACCCGCGACGTGCGCGGGCAACGCAGGATGTGGACGAAGTCGCCGCCAATCTCGCGCAGCGGGTCGTACCGGTAGCTCACCTCGATTGGTCCATCCTCGAGCGGCGGCTTGAACATCGCGTCGTGCACGATGCGCGCCCGGCCGAGTTCGTCGCGAGTATGAGAAACCTCGCGCGACAACGCCGCTCGTTCGTCGTCTTCTTCCCAACGGCGCTGGTTGAGGAAACCAAGCCACATGGGAACTGCGGCGACGACCACTCCGGCAACGCCGAGCGCCAATCGACCGAACGGATCGATCGAACCGTTCGGGACGACAAAGAGAAGGACCAGCCACACGAGAAACGCGGGCAGCGTCGCGGCCGCGGCCTCGCCAACCGTCCACGGGAGTAGCAACGCTGCCGCGCACGCGAAGGTACCGCCACAGGCAAGCCAGAACGCGACATGCCGGGTCGGGACGTCAGCGATCGCTTGATGGACCGCGGCGGCAGCCAGACCGATGAACATCACCACCATCACCACGCGCATCGCCGCCCGAGCTCGCGCCGCGGTGTTCACCTTGGGGCGGAGCGCCAGCGCCGTCTCCAAGAGCGAGAAGAGAATCGTCAGGGCAGCGGCGCCCCCAAACACGATCGCGGTGGTGCTGAGACCCTCGTGGGCGGCGAGTGCCACTTCGACAAACCCGACCACCAGTGACAATCCGCAGACGCCAAAGAACCCCGCCGTGAGGCGCTTCGATCGGGCTTCCGCGATGGCCTCGGTGAGGTCACCCAGCGTCGCAATACGGCGTCGGAATCGGTCTGCTCGCATGTCGGTGCGGAGGGGAAACCAACCTCAACCAGTTCAACGGAACAGGCGGGGCCGGGGACGAAGGGGCCAGACCGGAGCCGCCGGAACGCAAAGGAGTGTACGGCAAGGCAGGGGGGGTGCTTGCCCGATCTATAGCGCGGGGCGGCGGGGATCGCGATCGCTCGAGCGGGAGCCGATTGGCTCGCGGCGGTTGCCTCCCAACGTGACTTTCCCCTATAAAGGAGGACTCGCGCCAGCCGGGACCGGTCGGTCCCGGGCCGAGGCGATGAGCCGTCGCTCATCGAGGCGCCGCTGGCCAACGCTCGCGGCGTGGTGCCCTTTGGATCTGACCCCCGATGTCCACCGCCAAACCCCCGGCGAGCCCCTATTCGGGAAGCAAGGCCACCGACCTCGCTTCCCATCTTTCGCCGGCCGCGCGGACTCCGAAGCGCCCGGAGATTTCCGCGACAACGCTCAAACAGTGGCTTCGCGAGATGTTCCTGATCCGTGAGTTCGAAGTGCGCTGCATGCAGGCGTATCAGGACAAGAAGATCGGCGGCTTCTGCCACGTCTACATCGGTCAGGAAGCCGTCGCCGTGGGATGCGTCGCGGCGCTCCAGCATCGTGATCCGCTGGTCACCGCGTACCGCGACCACGGTCACGCCCTCGCTCGCGGCATGGCACCCAAACATTGCATGGCCGAGATGTTCGGCCGCATCGGCGGATGTGCCAAGGGCAAGGGCGGATCGATGCACATGTTCGACAAGGCCAACAACCTCTTTGGAGGTCACGGCATCGTGGGCGCGCAGTGCCCGCTCGGGGCTGGCCTCGCGTTTGGCACCAAGTACGAGGATGAGGTCATCAACGGCGGAAAGTCCGACCGCGTCACGATGTGCTTCCTCGGTGACGGAGCGCTGAACCAAGGGGCGTTTCACGAGGCGATGAATCTCGCGGGGCTCCTTGATCTTCCGGTGATCTATGTCGTCGAGAACAACGGCTATTCGATGGGCACCGCGATCGAGCGCGGCACCACGATGGGACATCGAATCATTGCCAAGGCCGAAGGCTACGGCATCGAGGGAGTCGAAGTCGATGGCATGGACGTTCTCAACGTCTACGCGTCGATGAAAGACCTCGTCGATCGCTGTCGAGCCACGTCGCGACCGGCGATGGTCGACATGCGCACCTATCGCTACAAGGGCCACTCGATGTCCGATCCTCGCAAGTACCGCACGCGCGAAGAAGAAGAGCAGTACGAGGCCAACGATCCGATCGGCAAACTCGAGAAGCATCTCAAGCAAGCGAAACTTCTCACCGACGCCGAGCAGGAGAAGATGTACGACGCGGTGCGTGAGGAAGTCCGCGCGGGCGTGGCGTGGGCCGAGGCCAGCCCGGTGCCGTCGATGGACGAGCTGTATCACGACGTCTACGTCGAACGGTGGGGGCCTTACACCGGAACAAGCCTGCCGCTCATGCTGAGGGAGAACCAGTGACAGCACTCGCCGCTACTCCACTTTCCGGTCTCCTCGACGGTGTGGGCACCGCCCGCGAGATCGAGTTCCGCGATGCCATACGCGAAGCCATGAGCGAGGAGATGCGCCGCGACAAGCGGGTCTTCCTCATGGGTGAAGAAGTCGCCCACTACAACGGCGCGTACAAGGTCTCGCGCGGAATGCTCGACGAGTTCGGTCCGCGTCGCATCATCGACACGCCCATCTCTGAGTCCGGATTCGCCGGTCTGGCAATCGGTGCCGCGATGCTTGGACTCCGACCAATCGTCGAGTTCATGTCGTGGAGCTTCTCGCTGGTCGCGGCCGATCCGATTCTCAACCACGCTCCCAAGATGCTCTACATGTCGGGCGGACAGTTCGGCTGTCCGATCGTCATCCGCGGCAACAACGGGGCCGGTGGGCAGCTCGGCTCGACACACAGTTGGTGTGTTGAAGCGATGTACTCCAACGTCCCCGGACTGAAGATGGCCATGCCGTCCAATCCGTACGACGCCAAGGGACTGATGAAGACCGCGATCCGCGACGACGATCCCGTCTTCTTCCTCGAGAATGAACGGTTGCTGTCGTTCAAGGGCCATGTGCCCGAAGCGGAGTACTTCCTGCCCTTCGGTAAGGCCGCAGTCCGTCGCGTCGGCAGCGACGTGACGCTCCTCTCCTGGGGCCGACCGGTGCACTTCTGTCTTGAGGCCGCCGAAGCACTCGCCAAGGACGGCATCTCCTGCGAAGTCATCGACGGTCGCACGATTCGCCCGATGGATTGGGACACGCTCTTCGCTTCGGTGCGAAAGACCAACTGTTGCGTGGTCGTCGATCAGTCGTGGTCGTTCGCCTCGCCCGGCTCTGAGGTCGCGGCGCAGGTCTCATTGCACTGCTTCGATGACCTCGACCATCCGGTCGCCCGCGTGCACTCCGACGACGTGCCCGCGCCGTACGCGTTCAACCTCGAGCAGGAAATGCTGCCCAACGCCCGCAAGATCTGCGAAGCCGTCCGAGCCGTCGTTCGACGGGCCTGATCTCTCGCTCGCTGTCGTGACTGGTTTCAGCAGCTTCCTCATCGCGTCAACTCTCCCCGCGTCATCTGCGCCGCTCGCAACCCTCGGTGTTCCTCCAATGCCCATCTACCTGACCATGCCCCGACTCTCCGACACCATGGAGGCAGGCACCGTCATCAAGTGGAACGTCAAGGACGGCGACAAGGTCCGCTCCGGCGACATCGTCGCTGACATCGAGACCGACAAGGCCACCATGGAGATGCAGTGCTTTGACGATGGCACCATCGCCACGATCTTGGTCGAGGCCGGCAAGCAGGTGAAAGTCGGCACGCGCATCGCGGTGATCGCCGGCAAGAACGAGGACGTGAAGGCGGTTGCCGCGGGCGCTTCGAATGGTCAGCCTGGTGAAGCGGCTGTTGCTCCAGTTGCTGCAGTTGCTGCAGTCGCTGCGGTTTCTTCATCAGGCGTCGCTCCCGCCGCAGCAACATCAACGGCTTCGGTAGCGGCTTCGGTTGGGGCAACCGACGGCACACGCCTGCGGGTCAGCCCCGTCGCCCGGCGCATGGCCGAAGAGTTCGGCATCGATCTGCACGGCGTGCACGGCAGCGGTCCCGGCGGGCGCGTCATCAAGCGTGATGTCGAAGGCATTGCCGACAGCGCCCACTCCAACGCCGCCAGCGCGAAGTCCTCGTCGACCATCGCGACGGGCTCGGCCCTCGCGCTCTCACGGACGCCAGGACGGGAATCGACTTCATCGATCGGTGCCCTGGCGCCGCTATCTGGTCGCACGGTCGCCCTCAGCGGCATGCGACAGACGATCGCCCGGCGACTCGTCGAGAGTAAGACCAGCATCCCGCACTATCAGGTAACGATGAAGTTCGCGATGGACGAACTTCTCGAGCAGCGGAAGAATGTCAACGAGGCCCTCGGCGGATACGGCGTCAAGCTTTCGGTAAACGACTTTCTCATCCGAGCGTGTGCCTTGGCGATGTCGAAGAATCCCTTCTTCAATGCCAGCTTCGCCGGCGATCATCTGGTCATTCACGGCGACATCAACGTCGGCATCGCCATCTCGCTGCCGGAGGATCGCGGTGGGGGACTGGTCGTCGGCGTGATCAAGAACGCCGACCAGAAGAGCCTGCGGCAGATCTCCGCCGACGCCAAGTTTCTCGCCGACAAGGCCCGCACCAAGGGGCTGTCGATGGAGGAGATGAACAGCGCGACCTTCACCATCTCCAATCTCGGAATGTTTGGCGTGGAGCACTTCACGGCAATCATCAATCCACCGAACTCAGCGATCCTCGCCTGTGGTGCCGCGATTGAACAACCGGTCGTTCGCGATCACCAGATCGTCGTCGGCTGGGAGATGCAGGCGACGCTCTCACTCGATCACCGGGTCATCGATGGTGCGATGGCCGCGGAGTACCTTCGCACGCTGAAGGAACTGATTGAGAAGCCGGCCGCGCTGATGGTCTGACGTTCACTCGGCGATGACGATTCGTTCGACGAGTCCGTCAAGGGTCGTGCCGTTGATGGTCACGAACACATGACGCTCATTGACCGCGACCTCGAAGGTCATGCGGCGGTCGAGTCGGGCCGCGAACGCGGCGATCAGTTCGCGATCGATCGCGTAGAGCTCGAGTTCTTCCAGGCGGTGGATGCGCTCGCGAAGGAGTTGCTGGACGAACGGCTGCGGCGGCTTGTGGACGTAGACCGCGACGCGCGGGGCGGCCTTACTCGCCTTGTGCAATCGAGCCGGCGCCGGAGTTCCGATCTCAATCCACGACTTCAGGGCCCCGGTCAGGTCGCGCACTGACATCGCCGGTTCCTCGGTGTCGGAGATGCCCCGCGAGAAGGCGAGTCCCTCGGTGTACTCGAGGCAGTACGCGAGGATCCGGGTCGCGAAGTAGTCCTCGGACTCCGACGGGTGCTTGGGGACCTTGAGGGCGAGGGACTCGTAGACGCCGCGGTCGACGTCAGCCAGTTCGATCGAGAGAGTGTGCAGGGTGGAGGTGAGCGCCATCGATGGAAGCGGAGCGTACGGGAAAAAGCGGAGCCGCCCGCTTGACATCGCCGACAACTGTATTAGTCTACTAGTGAACTATGCCAGTGGCCTTCGTCCTCAACCCTGACAGCTCCGTGCCGATCTTTCGGCAAATCGTGGATGGTCTGCGCGGCGCGATCGCACGCGGCGCGATCGGTGCGGGCGAGTTGCTTCCGAGTGCCCGCATGCTTTCAGAGGAGCTTGGCGTGAATCCCAACACCGTTCACAAGGCCTTCGGCGAACTGGAACGCGAAGGGCTCATCGTCGGCGAGCGTGGCCGCGGCATGGTTGTCCTCGGTAACACAAGGCAGTCAGCGAAGGCAGCCGGCGAGGACGCGGTCCTGTCGCGGCTGGTGGACGCTGCGCGACACGGACACGCGATCGGTTTGAGCGACGACCGGTTTGAGGCGCTGGTGCGGCGGGCCAAGCGCCTCGCAGGTGATTCGCATCACGGCAGCGGAAGTGGTTCCGGCTCCAAAGGAGACGCATGATGAATGAAGGAACTGCGATGACTAGCGCCGGAGCGATGAGTCGGCTCGGCGTCGCATGCAGCGGCATCCGCAAGCGCTACGGCAAGTCGATCGCGTTGGACGGGCTCGATCTCACCATCGATCCAGGCGTCGCCATGGGCTTGGTTGGGCGGAACGGAGCCGGCAAGAGCACACTCTTTCGCGTACTCCTGGGTATGGAACTGCCCGATGCCGGCGAGGCCAGAAGGCTTCCGGAACCGCTCGCGGATCGCGAATTCCTCGCTAGAACCGGCTACGTGCCCGATCAGCTTTCGGTCTACGACTGGATGACCGTCGGCAGCGCGATCGACTACGTCGGCAAGCTCCAGCCGCGATTTGACCGAGCCTGGTCGGACGAACTCGTCCGTTCGCTGGGGCTCGATCGCACGAAGAAGGTCACCGCCCTGTCGCGCGGCATGCAGGCACGACTGGCGTTTGTGCTGGGGCTCTCGCATCGACCGCAGCTTCTGCTGCTCGACGAACCGCTTCTGGGTGTCGACGCGGTCTCGCACGACGCGATCCTCGAGACGCTTGCCCGGTTGCGCAACGAAGTGAACGCGTCGATGCTCATCGCCTCGCACTCCCTGGGCGACCTTGCCCGGCTCACCGATCGAATCGCCTTCATCGATCGTGGTCGCATCATCGAAGAGGTCGCGACCGACGACATCGTGGCTCAGACGAAGCGGCTCATCATGCGGCCGCAACCCACGAGCTTCATCGTTCCTCCCGAGACCGTGCATGCCGTCGCTCGCGACGGAGCGCTGGTGCTGACGGTGCGCGGTTTCACTCGCGAATTGCTCGAACGAGTTCGTGCTGCGTTGCCAGGCGTTCATGTCGATGTCGTCGACCTGACGATCGCCGAAGCGTGCGCCGACCGCATGCGGGCCATGGAGGTGACGGCATGATACCGCTCGTTCTCAAGGATCTGCGGCTCTCGCTCGACGTGATGCGCCCGCTGGCGATGGTGGCGGGCGGGCTGCTGGCGGTCGTGGCACTGCTCGGACTTCTGCCGACATCGCTGCTGCCCACGTCATTTGAGGGTGTCACGCTCGCCGCGATCCTGCAACTGATCGCCGGGTCGGTGCTGGTCTTCTCCTCCGTCATCGCCGCGGCAATCACGGCAGTCGTACTCCTTGGCGATCGTGCCCATCGCGCCGCGGCGCTGGCTGCGAGCGTTCCAACCGGCCGATGGATGCGGATCGGATCCAAGCTCTTTGTCACGATGATCCTGATGTCCTGCATGGTCTTGGTGTCGGGATCGATGCTCTGGCCGCGGACACCGGGCTTGCCCCCGAGTGTGTCATCGGGATGGTGGACGAACGCCATGTGGTCGGCGGCTGGTGCTTCGCTCGTCGGCATGTTCTTCGCAACCAGTATCTGTGCCTTCGTGCGCCGCCGTGAAGTTGCGATCGGCCTGACTGTTCTAGCGATTGCTCTCGCTGCGCTCGTCGCGGTCCTTGGTGCGATGGCGGGCCTGGAATGGGCCCTCCTACCGCTCCGCGACTCAGCATGGTCGCTCAATTTCCCGCTCGATCTTGAGGAGCGCGATGGCGCCCGCATGGTGGCAATGCGAATGGGCGTGCCGATTGGCATTGCCCTCGCGAGTGCGTTCTCGCTCTTGGTGCGTTGGACTCCCGCCATGGCGTCAAACGTTCGGCGTGCAATGACGATCGGTGCTCTGATCGTGGCGACTTTCGTCGGAAGTACGATCGCCGCAACACAGGCAGTCAGACTGGATTATTTCGTTGCTCGTTCCCTTCGTTACGTGACGCATCGCCGCGATGTCGCAGCCTGGTCCG
>JBBQCR010000133.1:0-8531 GCA_038318935.1 Phycisphaerales bacterium | reverse complement strand
CCCGTCACCAAGGCGTCGGCTGGCGATCGTCCGATCGCTGACGGCCCAGGTCGGCGACGAAGCGTGGACGAAGCTGTCCGGATCGCCGACGAGAAGGCCATGAAACGCGACTTCGCCCGCGGAGAACGCATGTTCGCTGCGGCAAGCTGCATTGACTGCCATCGCTTTGCCGGTCGCGGGGCCACCGGAGGTCCGGACCTCAGCGCGGTCGGAAACCGTTTCGTCGTTCGTGACCTGATGTCCTCGATGATCGAACCGAGTCGCGTGATCTCGGATCAGTATCTCTTCGAACAGTTCGCCCTGAAGGACGGGACGCTGGTGATCGGGCGCGTCGTTGCAACGACGCCCGATACGGTGCGCGTGATGGAGAGTCTGCTCTCACCCGAGTCGATTCGCGAGATTCCACTGGCAAGCATCGCGACCCGCAGTCCGAGCGCCGTGTCTCCGATGATGCCCGGTCTCATCGACGCCCTCAACGACGACGAACTTGCGGATCTCATCGCGTATCTCCTCTCGGGCGGCGATCCGCGCGATGCTCGCTTTGCCAAATGACGCCAACGAAAATGGGGCGCCACCACACGACATGGAGGCGCCCCGGAGGGAAGGGGGAGACTGGTGATTGCCGAATCGGTCGGCGATTGCGCGAACCGAATCAGGCGGCGGCGCGAGTGCGAGTCTTGAGGACGCGTGCGCGAGCGCTGCGAACGTCCTTGTGAGCGATGAGTTTGTCGAGCAGATCCGCTGGCGAGTTCGCGGACATGTCGGCACCAATCTCTTCGGCCAGACCGGGGGCCCGGTTGAAGATTCCTCCACCAACGACGATTTGCATGTGCGGACAGGCGTTGACCTCACGCACCGTGTCGATGAGCACGCGAATGTTCGGCGCGTCGCGGTTGCTTGAGGCGAACAGTAAGAGGACGTCCGGTTCGTGCTGTCCGACTTCGGCGAGCACCTCATCGTTGGCGACGCCGCTGCCGGCAAAGAAGACGTCGTAACCGTCTGCCTCGCAGAGGTCCGCGACAAGTTGACCAGCCAGTTCCTCAGGCTCGTTCGAGCCACAGAACAGGCAGATCTTGCGGTTCCGGCGGATCTTCTGGGTGTATCGGGACTGGGCCTGATCGACGAGCATGCGCAGCAATCGTGTTGCGTAGTTGTGGGCCAGGAGCGTCAGTTGGTCATTGCGGTGCAGCGTGTGCACCATTTCGAGGGCTGGCCAAAGCAGGTCGCGGGACACGGTCTCCGCCGGGATGCCGGATTCGTAGAGATCGTTGAGGAGGGTGCGGGAGGCGATGCGGTCACCGGCGACGAGTTGGCCGAAGAGCTGCTCGAGTGTTGCTTCAAAGTTCATGGAGTTGGGGATCAGGCGACGGTCGTGCGCGCCTCCACGCGTTCGACCGAATGAGTTGATCCCGAGATCCTCTCGGGCGTCCGTGCGACCAGTTGCATGGTCGACACCCGTGCTTTCGACACGATCACTGAGGCCGCAAGAGATGCCGCTCGATTGGCCAATAATGCGCACTGCTCGTCGTCGAACATGCGCTTATCAGCAGCGCACTCTTGGCGACCCGCGTTTTCGGTGCTCTCAGCAGGGCTTTGTCCTCTCGAGCGGATTGGCACGCCACTGTGCGACTGGCCCTTGGCGATGTCGACGCGGCGTGATCGTCCAGGCGTGTCGCGCTCACATCGCCGTTTCGATGACCGGCTTCTGCCTCGCTCGCAATTGAGCGACCAGCAGTCCCGCCAACATCAGCCCGGCACCGATCAGCTTGCGCGACGTCAGATCCTCGTGGAGAAAGAGAAGTCCGGCGAGCATCGCGAACACCGCTTCAAGGCTCAGGATGATCGCGGCGTGCGTGGCGGGTGCCGTCCGCTGGGCGAACATCTGCAGCGTGAACGCGATGCCAACCGGGAAGATCCCCGCGTACAGCAGCGCCCACTTCGCCTCCATGACCGCCTCGCTCGTCGGTCGCTCGATGATCGCACCAAGTGTCATCGCCAACACAGCGGTGATGAGAAACTGCAGAAACGCGTACCGAACCGGATTCACGTGGTTGGTCCAGCGATCGACGATGAGAATGTGGGCCGCCCATCCGAACGCGCAGACCAGGACCAGCGGATCGCCGCGATGGAACGCGAAGTCCTCCTGAATGGACAGCAGCCAGAGTCCCGGGAGCGCGAGTCCGACGCCAATCCACACCGGCCAGCGCACGCGCTGTCCGAACGACAACGCCAGCAGCGGCGCGATGACCACGTACAGCGAAGTGATGAACCCGCCGTTCGCGGCAGTCGTCGCGCCCATTCCCCATTGCTGAAAGACCGCTGCTACCGCCATCACCAGCCCGGCGATCACGCCTCCCCGCAACTCCTCACGCGTGAAGCGCGTTCGAAGTACGAATGGAGCAAGCATCACCGCACCGATCCCGAAGCGCAATCCCGTGAAAATGAGCGGTCCAAGATGCTCCGCTCCGAGGATCTGCGCAACAAAACCCACCCCCCAGATGAGGGCGCACAAGAGCATCATCGCGTCCGCCGCGAGCGGACTGAGGCGTGAGGGCTTCACAGGTACCTTGCCGCGTTAGCGACGAAGCAGCAGGTCTCTCTGCGTGATCGGCTTCCACGGAATGCTCGGGCCGTCCCACATCAACTTCAGGTCCTGCTGTCCATCTGCCTGAAAGTAGTAGAGGTCCATCAGGTGCAGCCCATGTGACAGCGGCACGGCCGCCTCTACTTCCTTGTAACTGTGCTTTCCGTCGTTGTTGACCACGATCCTCTCGTCGATCAGCAGCATGCTGCCGTCATCGCTCCCGAGGCGAAACGTCCACATGCCGTCGTACGGCACCTTAATCAGCGCGCGATACGCCACACCGTATTGCTCTCGCGCTCGCGGCGGGATTCCGAACCCCTGTGGCGCTCCGATGTCCCACGTCTCTATCTCCGGAAGGGCTGCCCGCAGTTCCTGCACGTTGTTGAACGTGCCGTCCACCATCTTCCAGCGAAGCACCGCGTCCTCGTCGTTTCGATTGCGGTTCCAGGTCGGCCAGATCCGTTGCGCTTCGTAGCGCCGTGCGGCTGCCGAGCCGACCGGCTGATCGTCGAGAAACGCTTGCGCGGTAATCGTCGTGGTCGCGCGCAACGCAATTGCCTTGAGTTCAGGACTCTCCTTTGTCGGAGCCGAACCGTCCTTGGTGTAGCGCACCACGATTCCCTCGGGCATCGGCCCCGCGCTCACCTGCACGGCATCGACAAACTCAGCACGCGATGGCTTCAGTTCGACCGGCTTGATGATGCGCACCGGGCCGTCGAGATCCAGCGCGATCACTGTCGCCACCGGGTCGGGAGCGGTGCTCGGGACCGTCACCATGATGTTCCCTCCCGAACCAGATGTCGCGAGCGAACCGCCGCCCAGCAGCTTTGCCGACTTCACTGAGTTCAACAGCCCTGGCACCACAAGCGTCCCGTCCGTCGGCCAATCGAACACATGCAGGTAGAGTCGAGTTCCTCCGCCCTCCGACTTCATCGTGCAGCGCCCCCACGGCAGCGACGAGAACGGACTTGCCACCGTGCCCCAGATCGACTCGCCATTGGTCTTCATCCACGTGCCCATCGCCGCCAATCGCTCCACCGATTCCGGTGGGATCTCGCCGAGGGCTGTCGGGCCGACATTCAGCAGGAAGTTGCCGCCCTTACTGGCGATGTCGATGAGCATCCGGATGAGCGTTGCCGCCGGCTTCCAATTGTGATCGTTCTTGTGGAAGCCCCACGTGTCGTTCATCGTCATGCACGTTTCCCACGCAGCACCGGGAACGCCGGTCGCGGGAATCGTCTGCTCCGGTGTGCCGTAGTCACCGCGGAACTCGGGAGCCTTCGAGAAGCCGACCATTCCGTCGCGACCGACATCAACCCGGTTGTTGACGATGATGTTCTTCTGCAACGAGCGCACCCAGTCGTCGAGGTCCTTGCCGAACTCGTGCGTCCAAGTGCTCTCCCATTCGCCATCAAACCAGAGGATGCCGACGTCGCCGTAGCGTCCGCTCAGCAACTCCTTCAGTTGTCCCTTGAGGAAATCCCGGTAGCGATTGAAGTCGGCGCTGTCGGTCGGACGTGTGTCCCATGCCCGGCGCGGAAGGTAGTCCGGGTGATGCCAGTCCATGATCGAGTGATAGAAACAGAGACGAATGCCCGCCGCCTGGCTTGCATCGGCAAGTTCCTTGAGCACATCGCGCTTGAACGGCGTTCCACCGATGTCCCAGTCGGTCAGCGCGGAATCCCACAGTCCAAAACCCTCGTGGTGCTTGCTGGTGATCACGATGTAGCGCATGCCGGCGTTCTTCGCGATCTCGACCCACTGTTTGGCGTCGAACTTCACCGGGTTGAATTGCTTCAGCAGAACCTCATAGTCCTCGGGCTTGATCTGACCGCCATTGAGAATCCACTCACCCGCCCCGGGCACGTTCTTGCCGTTCCACTCGCCTGCGGCCACCGAGTACAGCCCCCAATGGATGAACATGCCGAAGCGTGATTCGTTCCACCAGCGCATGCGCTCGGCTCGCTCCGCTTCGGTCTCGGGCAAGACCGAGATCGGCGCCGGATCAGATGGTGCGAACAGACCGTTGGACGGCGACGCGTCGACAGCAAGGGGCGCCACGAGCGAAAGGCTCAGGGAGGCGACGATGGAGGCCAATGAGAGCATTCGGACAGGCTATCAGACACGTCCGTCGATCCCAACGCCCACCCCCCGCGCGCGGCGAGAAGTTTGCTCGAAGGCCCGCAGCGGCTACCTTGCACGACATGCTTCGTCGCACGTTCCTTGCCGTCACGTTGCTCGCGCTGGGTGCCTGCGACCAATCGTCCCCGAAAGCGCCGCCTCCCTCGGTTGCGGCTCCGAACCGCGCGGTGCTCAAGATCGCGGTGATTCCCAAGGGAACGTCGCACGAGTTCTGGAAGTCGGTGCAGGCAGGCGCGCTGAAGGCCAGCGCCGATCTCGGTGTCGAAGTCACCTGGAAGGGACCGGCGCGCGAAGACGATCGCGATGATCAGATCAAGGTGGTCGAGGACTTCACGACTCGCAAGGTCGACGGGATCGTTATCGCCCCGCTCGATGACACCGCGCTCGTCCGCCCGCTCAAGGAAGCCAAGGACGCGGGCATTCGCGTCACCATCATCGATAGCTCGCTGCAGTGGGATGGCTACGAAAGCTTCGTCGCCACCGACAATCGCCGTGGTGGCGAGATCGCCGCCGAAGAACTCGGCCGACTGCTTGATGGCAAGGGCAAGGTCATCATGATGCGCTACGTCGAGGGTTCGGCGAGCACTCTGCAACGCGAGCAGGGATTCCTCGACACGCTGCAGTCGAAGTTCCCGAAGATCGAAGTGCTGTCGAGCGATCAGTACGGCGGCGCGACACTCGAAAGTTGCTTGAAGACCGCGGAAAACCTGCTCACTCGCTTTCCCGAGTTCGACGGCGCCTACGCCCCAAACGAGCCATCGGCGACGGCCCTCATGAAGGCACTCGACGAAACCAAGCGACGAGTGAAGGTCAAGCTCGTGGGCTTTGACGCCAGCACCGGACTCGTCGCCGGGTTGCGCGACGGAAAGATTGATGCGCTCGTCGTGCAGAATCCTTTCCGCATGGGCGAGCTCGGCGTGACCACGATGGTCGATGCTCTGCGCGGGAAGACCGTAGAGAAGCGCGTCGATACCGGATGCGTCCTGGTCACCAAGGCGACGATGGAAACGCCCGACATGAAGCAACTGCTGTCGCCTGATCTCTCGAAGTGGATCAAGTGAGCGCACACGCCACGCTGCTGTCGATGCGCGGCGTGCGCAAGCGCTTCGGTGGAACCGTCGCGCTCGATGGCGTCGATCTCGACGTGCGCAGCGGCGAGATTCACGCGTTGCTTGGAGAGAATGGCGCCGGCAAGAGCACGTTGATGAAGATTCTGGCCGGAGCCATCCGACCCGATGCGGGATCGATCACGCTTGAAGGGCGGAGGTTCGCACCGCGCACACCGATCGAAGGACGCGACGCCGGTGTGGCCATGATCTATCAGGAGCTGACACTCGCCCCGCATCTCACGGTCGAGCAGAATCTCCTCCTCGGGCGCGAACGGAACGTCCCTCGTAGCGCCGCCCGAGCAGCACTGCAAGCGCTCGGCGCTCGCATCGAACTATCGACGCGTGTCAGTGAACTACCACCGGCCGATCGGCAACTGGTCGAGATCGCCCGATCACTCGTTGGTAACGCTCGCATCGTGGTCCTCGACGAACCGACGAGTTCGCTCGGCCGCGCTGAATCGCAACGCGTCTTCGCGGCCATGCGACAGTTGCGCTCGCTTGATCGCGGCGTCGTCTTCATCAGCCACCATCTCGATGAAGTGCGGGCGGTCGCCGATTGTTACACGGTGCTCCGCGATGGTCACACCGTCGTGAGCGGCAAGGTCGCCGACACCAGCGACGACGAACTCATCGAGCGGATGGCTGGACGGCCCGTGAGTCAACTCTTCCCGCCACACACCCGCCTTCCCGGCGAGGTCGTGCTGCGCATCGATCAACTCGTCGGCATGCACGCCCCGATCGAGGCTTCGCTGCAATTGCGGCGCGGCGAGGTGCTGGGCATCGCCGGCCTTGTCGGCGCCGGGCGCACGGAGTTCCTTCGGGCGTTTTTTCGGCTCGATCCGGTGCGCAGCGGCACGGTCACGCTCGGAGGTTGGAGCGGCACGGCAAGCCGTGGATCACCACGCTCGCGACTCGCTGCCGGTGTCGGCCTTCTGAGCGAAGACCGCAAGCGAGAAGGACTCGCGCTGCGTCTTCCGCTGGCGACAAATGCCATGATGTCATCGCTCGAAGGACTTGTCGTTCGTGGAATCCTGCGCCGATCGACGCTCGCGGAGCGCACGACGCGCTGGTTCGAGCGACTCGGCATCAAGGCCCGCAATCCCTGGCAACTGGCCAACGAGCTGTCGGGCGGCAATCAACAGAAAGTTGCCATCGCCCGACTGCTTGAGCGCGACGTCGACGTGCTGCTTCTTGATGAACCCACCCGCGGCATCGATGTCGGGAGCAAGTCGCAGATCTACTCGCTCCTCAACGAACTTGCCGCGGCCGGCAAGGCGATCGTGGTGGTGAGTTCGGTCACGTCGGAGCTTCTTGGTATCTGCGACCGCATCGCCGTCATGTGTCGCGGAAGACTTGGTGCGGCTCGCGACGCCAGCGATTGGGACGAAGAGTCGATCCTCCGAGTGGCGAGCGGGGTGGCAATGAGCGCCAGCGAAGGCGAGGCGGCGTGAATCGTCTCCGCGAGCTGCGACCGTTGCTTGGTCCGATTGCGGGGCTCGCGCTCGTCGCGATCGTCTTTGGCCTCTCGGTTCCTGACATCTTCCTCACCACCACCAACGCTCGCACGGTACTGGTGCAGAACGCCGCGCTCCTCTTGGGCGCGGTCGGCATGACCTTCGTCATCATCTCTGGCGGCATTGACCTTTCCGTCGGCTCGGTCATGGCCCTCTCCTCGGTCGTGACGGCGCTCGTTCTCAAATCCGGTCATTCGCCCGGCGTCGCTGCACTCGCTGGCGCCTGCACCGGTCTCTCGGTCGGACTCCTGAATGGATTGCTCGTGACGACCCTGCGCATCGCCCCCTTCATCGCGACGCTGGGAACGCTCGGAGCTGCACGGGGATTCGCAAAGTGGCTCGCCGCGAACGAGCGCGTCGCGGCTGATCCCGGTTGGCTCGGTGAGATGACTGCGAAGACGCCAACCCCCGCATGGTTGGTGATCGCGCCGAGCGTTTGGGTCGCACTCCTCGCAGCGGCGCTCGCCGCACTCGTCCTCCGCAACACAGTCTTTGGCGTGCATGTCTACGCAGTTGGTTCAAGCGAACCGACGGCCCATCTGTGCGGCGTGCGCGTCCATCGCACCAAGCTTCTTGTGTATGCAATCTCTGGCCTCTGCGCTGGCGTTGCAGGAACGCTGCTCTTTGCCCGCCTCACCGTCGGAGATCCGACCGGTGCATTCGGCATGGAACTGGCCGTTGTCGCCGCAGTGGTGATCGGCGGCGCAAGCCTCACTGGCGGCGAGGGCCGCGTCGCAGGTTCCGTTCTCGGTGCGCTGATGCTCGGTTTCCTGGCGTCAGGCTGCAATCTGCGAGGCTGGTCCAACGCGATCCAAGAGATCATCACTGGGGCCATCATCGTTCTCGCCGTCGCCCTCGACGCCTTCCGGCACCGGCGCGAGCAGTAGCGAGGAACGACGGCCGTCTCCCGCGCTTAGCTCCACTCCCCAAGCAGCATTGCAAGGTCCGCGCTGTCGGTTCTTCCGTCGTTGTTGAGGTCAGCGGTTGGAGTGCTCCAGGCGCCGAGCAGAATGGCAAGGTCGAGCGGTCCGACGACGCCACCGCAGTCGAGGTCGGCCAGGATGCAACTCGGCTCGATGATCTGCACGGTGATTCCCGCGAGAAAAGTCCGTTGCACACCGTTGCTGCCCCAATCGGTGAGCCTCATCGAGACCAACGTGTGATCGCTGAACGCGCTCAAGT